>NZ_PCOH01000005.1:0-239416 GCF_002976445.1 Bacillus sp. MYb56 | reverse complement strand
CGCCCGTGTTACCTCTAGGTCCGGTCGCACCAGTCACGCCCGTGTTACCTCTAGGTCCGGTCGCGCCCGTCACGCCCGTGTTACCTCTAGGTCCGGTCGCGCCAGTCACGCCTGTGTTACCTCTAGGTCCGGTCGCACCAGTCACGCCCGTGTTACCTCTAGGTCCGGTCGCGCCCGTCACGCCCGTGTTACCTCTAGGTCCGGTCGCGCCAGTCACGCCTGTGTTACCTCTAGGTCCGGTCGCACCAGTCACGCCCGTGTTACCTCTAGGTCCGGTCGCACCAGTAGCGCCCGTGTTACCTCTAGGTCCGGTCGTACCAGTAGCGCCCGTGTTACCTCTAGGTCCAGTAGGTCCAGTAGGTCCTCTGCCGAACGAAGCTGAATTAACTAGAGTAGTTTGTAACTCTGCAATTAATTTAAGGAGTTCTTGGAGTGTACAAGGATCAATTCGGAATAACTTTGTAATGTAAAGTAAATAATTAATTAAAATTTGAAGTTCAACAAATACAGCACTTGCTACGAAGGTTGGATTTTTTAATATAGTTATTAAGTTTTTAATGATGGCTAATCCTTGTGCTTTCAGAGCGGAAGTAGTGTCTAGTGAACAGATGAATTTGCTTAGTAGGTGCAATGTATCTATTAGATTCTCAATGTTTTTGGGAGATGGATTGGCGAAAAGTTTAGGGATTATTTTTATTAAATCGTTAATGATTGCACGGAATGTTCTAATTTGCGCTTTAGTAATTGGAATCGTTGGGGTAGTTGGAATTCGTCCAGCGCTAGTTGGAAAGCATGGATTGGAGTATTTATTTTGATTGTCGTTAAAGCGAGACATTAAATCTCTCCTTTCTAATAAGAATGTGAACGAAACTCATCATAGTAGATGCAGAGAGTAGTTAAATGGTCATAGTGAAATGGATTCTTTCGAGAAAAAAATAAAAAAAACGCCTTATTATAGGGCGTTTTTTTTATTTTCAGCATATTGATAATATCGCTTTAGTGAAATTTTTGATTTGAAGCCAACTAATTTTATGATTTCTGGCTCTGGGGTTTGTTTTTTTATTAGGCGTAAAATAAACGTGTTCCGGAAATGTTGTCCAGAAATGCCTTTACGTAAATTCGCTCTTGCTACTTCAAGTCGGATCATTTTTTGGATAGCGATTTCTGTTAGTGCTTTTGGTGCATCGTTTTCGTATACCCATCTGTATGTTCCACGGTTAAAATCGAATGCAACAAACAACGGGTCATTACTATGGTATTTAGGACGAACTGGTTCTGGAATACTTTTATAATATGTGTACAGTTGTTTTTTGTCTTCGATTGCTAATGTGATTGTTCTTTCTACTCCTGCGGTTGCTGGAATAGAAAGTGTATTAGTTTCAAAATGAACGTGATGCATAGTTAATGCTGTAAGCTCTTGTAAGGATAGTCCGTAGTCGATTAATATACTTAAAATGGCGATATTACGATCCATTAATAACGGACGAACGGGACGTTGTTTTTCTGAAAGTCCTTCTAATGAAGTGACTATATGCTTTAATCTTTTTTCTTCATCGGATGAAATGAAATCTTCATTACGCAATGCACGGTTTGGTTGAATAGTAATTTTCATATCATTCAATGGATTTGGAATGTTAAGAAAATGATGCATTCTATTTAATACAATAAATACACGATGCATTGTTTTCTCAGAGTAGTGTCGATTCTTTTTTAAGTCTGAAAAGTAATCTTCATAGTCTTTTGTACAAAGTGTTGCCCATATATTACTGGAAGGGAGCTTTTTGTTTTTTTCTAACCAATGTCCAAAATCTTCAATGTCATAAACATAACGTTTAATGGTTGAAGACTTTCGGCCTTTATTCAATAAAAAAATAGAAAAGGCTTGTATTGTATCATGGAATTCCGTTGTTTCCATAGTCCCACCACCTTGATTATTTCTTATATTATAGCAAACTTTTCTGAAAATAGGCATTTGCAAGAGGGACTGGAATAATAATATTTGGTGAGTGGATAAAATGAGGTGATTGTATGGAACAATCGATGCGTAAGAAAAATAACAATCAAATTAATATTGTATTAAACCACCGAAAGAAAATTTCGTTACCGGCATCAGAAAATAAAACGGTAATTTCAAGTGAAACCACTACTAAACATGAGATGTTGCAGAGAATTGAAGAAGAGATGGGAAAGCTTGTTGGGATGGATGAAATAAAAAAGATAATAAAAGAAATTTATGCTTGGATTTATGTAAATAAAAAAAGACAAGAGATGGGGTTGAAATCTGAGAAGCAAGTGCTTCACATGTTATTTAGGGGGAATCCCGGTACTGGGAAGACAACCGTTGCTAGAATGATAGGGAAATTGTTGTTTGAGATGAATATTTTATCGAAGGGGCATTTAGTTGAAGCAGAACGTGCTGATCTTGTGGGGGAGTATATCGGTCATACAGCGCAAAAGACGAGAGATTTAATAAAAAAGGCCATGGGAGGTATTTTGTTTATTGATGAGGCGTATTCTTTAGCGCGGGGGGGAGAGAAGGATTTTGGGAAGGAAGCTATTGATACACTTGTGAAGCATATGGAAGATAAGCAGCACGGTTTTGTATTAATTTTAGCTGGATATTCAAGAGAGATGAATCATTTTCTTTCATTAAATCCAGGGTTACAATCTCGTTTTCCATTTATTATTGAATTTGCGGATTACTCGGTAAATCAGCTGTTGGAAATTGGAAAGAGAATGTATGAAGAGCGTGAATATCAGTTATCTAAAGAAGCGGAGTGGAAATTTCGAGATCATTTACATGCGGTAAAGTATTCGTCGCAAATTACATCGTTTAGTAATGGGCGATACGTACGGAATATTGTTGAAAAATCGATTCGTACACAAGCTATGCGATTGTTACAAGAGGATACGTATGATAAATATGATTTAATTGGGATATCAAGTATGGATTTAATGCTTGAAGAGGAGACGCACAGTACGTAAACTGTGCGTCTGTTTTTATGCATAAGTTCGTTTACTCTTTTTTTGCTTTTTCTTGGTGAGTTTTATGAAGACGTTCCATTTTAGCGCTCTTTTCGTGCGCTGAATTTGGATCATGTCCAAATTGGTTTACTGAGCTTTTTTGAGCTCCTTTATTAACATGGTTTGTCATTTGCATTCACCTCGCTTTAAAAATTAGTATAAACATTATGTAAAGAAAAACTCGTTAGAAAAGAAAAACCTCTTTACGATATGTAAAGAGGTTAGATTGCTATTTATGCATTGAGCGCTCCTTTGTATCGATGCGTCTATGCGGTAAATGCCATTTGTAATGAATAGAAACCATGCGGAAGCAAACAATTAAAATGAATAAGGTGTATAGAGCCCAATCGCTAACGATGACTTTAGCGCCAATCAAAAAACCGGCTAAAATCGTCCAAAACGCATATACATCAGCTCGAAGGACGAGAGGTTTTCTACGTGCTAAAAGATCACGAATAATACCGCCGCCAATGCCAGTTAAAACAGCAGCTACAATTGTAGCGCTAATTGGTAAATTTAATTTTTGGGCGTATAGAGCTCCTTGTACGGCGAACGCTGATAAGCCGATGGCATCTGTGATGTTTTCCCACTTTTTCCAATGCTTAATTAATTTATTAGGAAAAAGAAAAATGATCGTCATTGATAATAGTGCGATTTGGAATAACATGTCTTGTTGCCAAAACGCGACGATTGGATAACCGATTAATAAATTACGAAGGGCACCTCCCCCAAATGCGGTTGCCATTCCTAAAATATATACCCCGAAAATATCATAATCCTCTTCCATTGCAACAATTGCTCCGCTTAGTGCGAAAGCGATTGTGCCTATGATGCTAAAAATCTCCCATGCCATGAATTTTCTCCCCCGCTAACTAGATGAAATGTGCTTCCTCTGCTATTATATTAGAAGGTTTAAATTTCGAAAAGGATGAGTGAACATATTTGATGGAAGAAAAAGAAAAAATCATATTAGTTGGCTGTCAATTGCCACAAGATGATGATGAAAAATTTATGCATTCCATGAAAGAGCTTGCATCGCTAGCGAAAACTGCGCGAGCGGAAGTGTTAGTATCAACGACGCAAAAGCGCCCGAAGTTTCATCCGGCGACTTATATAGGAAAAGGTAAACTAGAAGAGCTTGCAGCGTTGACGGAAGAATTAGAACCAGCTGTTATTGTTTTTAATAATGAGTTAACACCAAGTCAAATTCGGAATTTATCTTCAGTATTAGATGCGAGAGTGATTGACCGAACGCAGTTAATACTAGATATTTTTGCGCAACGTGCAAAATCGAGAGAGGGTAAGCTTCAAGTAGAATTAGCTCAATTGCAATATACAATGCCGCGCCTTATGGGACAAGGTCTTGCTTTATCACGTCTTGGTGGTGGAATTGGTACAAGGGGACCAGGAGAGACGAAGCTTGAGACAGATCGTCGTCATATTCGATCTCGTATTGATGAAATAAAGAGACAACTAGCGGTTGTTGTGGAGCATCGAAAGAGATATCGTGAGAGAAGAAAAGATAATAAAGTGTTTCAAGTTGCGTTAATTGGGTATACAAATGCAGGGAAATCTACGTTGTTTAATAGATTAACGGAAGCTGATACGTTTGAAGAAAACTTATTGTTTGCAACGCTAGATCCGACGACAAGAAAGATGCCGTTACCTTCTGGTTATACAGTGCTTTTGACTGATACGGTTGGTTTTATACAAGATTTACCTACGTCACTAATTGCTGCTTTTCGATCTACGTTAGAAGAAGCTGGGGAAGCGGATGTTATTTTACATGTTGTTGATTCAGCAGATCCTAATTATGTAGGGCATGAGCAGACAGTAAAACAATTATTGTCGGACCTTGAAATTAATCGTATTCCTATTATTACGTTATATAATAAAAAAGATAAATTGCATCAAAACTTCATTCCATTTCCGAAAAGTGATTTCTTAATGACTAGTGCTTTTGAAGAAAGTGATTTATTGCGTATAAAAGAAGCGCTAGAAACGAAGATGAAGGAAGAAATGGATGATTATCAAGTGGAAATCCCTCCGAGTGAAGGTAGGTTATTAACGCTTTTAAAGACAGAAACAATATTAACTAAAATGGAGTTTCTAGAAGATAAATTTGTATATGATTGTACAGGGTATATATTTGCTCATTCATCGCTTAAGGGGCAATTAAAGAGATTTTTAGTGGAAGAAGGAGAAAATAATGTTTGATCGTTTGAAAAATGGAGAAAAAATTGCTCCAATCGTAAAAGAAGTAGAAAGTCAAATTATAGAAGTACATAAACATGTGGATGAAGTGATTGAGAGTAACCAATTTCGTGTATTAGAAAGTTTTCGTAAACACAAAATTAGCGATTCGCATTTTATTCCGACGACAGGTTATGGTTATGATGATATTGGTCGTGACACGTTAGAAAAAGTGTATGCTGATGTATTTGGGGCAGAAGCGGGTCTTGTTCGTCCGCAAATTATTTCAGGTACTCACGCAATTTCGACAGCTCTATTCGGTATTTTACGTCCAGGAGATGAACTGCTATACATAACAGGAAAACCATATGATACGTTAGAAGAAATCGTTGGTGTACGCGGAAAAGGTGTAGGCTCATTTAAAGAATATAATATTGGTTATAACGCAGTTCCGTTAACTGAAGAGGGATTTGTGGACTTTGAAGCTGTTGCAGCTGCGATCCATAGTAATACGAAGATGATTGGTATTCAGCGTTCAAAAGGATATGCTACTCGTCCGTCGTTTACTGTTTCACAAATTAAAGAGATGATTGCGTTTGTGAAAGAGATTAAACCTGATGTTGTTGTATTTGTAGATAACTGCTATGGCGAATTTATTGAAGAAGAAGAGCCATGTCATGTTGGTGCGGACTTAATGGCAGGCTCTCTTATTAAGAATCCTGGCGGTGGAATTGTTAAAACTGGTGGTTACATTGTTGGTAAAGAGCAGTATGTTGAAGCGTGTGCATATCGTCTAACATCTCCAGGAATCGGTGCGGAAGCAGGGGCATCTTTATACAGTTTGCAAGAAATGTATCAAGGTTTCTTCTTAGCGCCGCATGTAGCGGGACAAGCGCTAAAAGGTGCGATTTTTACAGCTGCATTTTTAGAAAAGTTAGGGATGAATACATCACCAGCTTGGAATGCACCAAGAACAGATTTAATTCAGTCTGTTCAATTTGATGATAAAGATCGTATGATTGCGTTCTGTCAAGCGATTCAATATGCATCTCCAATTAATTCTCATTTCACTCCATATGCAAACTATATGCCGGGTTATGAAGATGATGTAATTATGGCTGCGGGGACGTTTATTCAAGGTGCAAGTATTGAGCTGTCAGCTGATGGTCCGATTCGTCCGCCTTATGTTGCTTACGTGCAAGGTGGGTTAACTTATTCGCATGTAAAGATTGCGATTTGTTCTGCGATTGATGCGTTAATTGAAAAAAAACTATTAACAATTTCTTAAAGGAAAGCTGTCGATTTCGGCAGCTTTTTTCGTGTGAAAGTAATGATTTGTGCCATTAGAAAAAAATGAAAAAATTCACAAAAAAATCATGTAAGAAAAGCTAACATCTATTGACACTAAACATAACATGGTATAAAATGAGAAACAGTTAAGGCGAAGGAGGAACTGAAACAATGAAAGAAGATAGACGTTCTGCTCCGCTGTTTCCAATTGGTATTGTAATGGATTTAACACAATTATCTGCACGTCAAATTCGCTACTATGAAGAGCATAATCTTATTTTTCCAACCCGTACAAAAGGGAATCGTAGATTATTTTCATTTAACGATGTAGATAAATTGTTGGAAATTAAAGATTTGTTAGATCAAGGCTTAAATATGGCCGGAATTAAACAAGTATTGCAAATGAAAGAAAATCAAACAGAAGCAGTGAAAGTAAAAGAAGAAACGAAAGAAATTTCAAAATCCGAGCTTCGCAAAATTCTTCGAGATGAACTACAACATACAGGTAGATTTAATCGGACCTCATTGCGACAAGGTGACATTTCAAGGTTTTTTCACTAAAGATAACTGATTCTGAAGGTGTTTAGAGGGACTAAGGAGGAATTTATAATGGCTAGGTACACAAAAGAAGATATTTTCCGTTTGGCGAAAGAAGAGAATGTAAAGTATATCCGTCTGCAATTTACGGACCTTTTAGGGGTAATTAAAAACGTAGAAATTCCAGTGAGCCAATTAACAAAAGCTCTTGATAACAAAATGATGTTTGATGGATCTTCTATTGAAGGTTTCGTACGTATAGAAGAATCTGATATGTATTTATATCCGGATTTAGATACTTGGGTAATTTTCCCTTGGACAGCTGAAAAAGGTAAAGTAGCTCGTTTAATCTGTGATATTTACAATGCTGATGGTACTCCATTTGATGGCGACCCACGTAACAACTTAAAGCGTGTGTTAAAAGAAATGGAAGCATTAGGATTCTCAGATTTCAATCTTGGACCAGAGCCAGAATTCTTCCTATTTAAAGTTGATGAAAAAGGAAATCCAACACTGGAATTGAACGATAACGGTGGATACTTCGACCTTGCGCCGATGGATCTAGGGGAAAACTGTCGTCGTGATATCGTTCTTGAACTTGAAGAAATGGGCTTTGAAATTGAAGCATCTCACCATGAGGTTGCGCCAGGTCAACATGAAATTGACTTTAAATATGCAAATGCAATTCGCTCATGTGATGACATTCAAACATTCAAGCTTGTTGTAAGAACGATTGCTCGTAAACATGGTTTACACGCAACATTTATGCCGAAACCATTATACGGTGTGAACGGTTCAGGTATGCACTGTAACTTATCACTATTTAAAAATGGTGAGAACGTATTCTTCGATCAAAACGGTGATTTACAATTAAGTGATGATGCTCGTCACTTCATCGCAGGTATTTTAAAACATGCGCCAGCATTTACAGCGGTAGCAAACCCAACTGTAAACTCTTACAAGCGTTTAGTACCTGGATATGAAGCTCCATGTTACGTAGCATGGTCTGCACAAAACCGTAGTCCATTAGTGCGTATCCCTGCATCTCGTGGTATTAGTACACGCGTAGAAGTACGTAGTGTTGACCCAGCTGCGAACCCGTATTTAGTAATGGCTACATTATTAGCAGCAGGTCTTGATGGAATTAAAAATAAATTAACTCCACCAGCTGCAGTAGACCGTAACATCTACGTAATGACAAAAGAAGAGCGTGAAGAAGCAGGTATCGTTGACTTACCAGCAACATTAGCGCAAGCGTTAGTTACTTTACAATCTAATGAAATCGTATGTGGCGCATTAGGTGATCATTTACTTGAGCACTTCATTGAAGCAAAAGAAATTGAGTGGGATATTTTCCGCACGCAAGTTCACCAATGGGAACGCGATCAATATATGTCTCTATACTAAGAGAGAAAAAAGCCCTAATACTACGGTATTAGGGCTTTTTTTATTTGTGGCAAATATAAAGGCTTGTGAAATGAATTGGATGGGTGCCCGCAAAAAGTCATGTGGATTATTTAAAATGCGTGCTAGCTATGAATGAAAATGTGGAAGTTGAAATATGGTGTGGATGTATTTAATTCGAAAATTAAGTATTGAAAAATATAGTACCTTGCAATAAACAATACTAAGTGGTATATTATGGATAAAACAGGTATCGTGTACTGAACAGTACTAAAATGAGAAAGGGGGATTGTCCTTGAACGTTCAGTTTAAAAAAGGTGTGTTAGAACTATGTGTTTTGGCACTAGTGAAACGTAAAGATAGTTACGGTTATGAACTTGTTCAGCAAATCTCTAATAAATTTTTAATATCGGAAGGTTCTGTATATCCGTTATTACGTCGTTTAACGAAAGAGGGATATTTTCAAACATATTTAAAAGAATCGACGGAAGGACCGCCCCGTAAATATTATCAACTAACAGAGCAAGGGGAGATGCAACTTACGTTATTAGTAACAGAGTGGCGTGATTTTGCTAAAGGTGTTCAAGAAATTATTGAAGGGGTGGAATGGGATGAGTAAAGAGCAGTTTCTTAAAGAATTATCAAGTCATCTTAGAAAGTTACCAGAAGAAGAGAGACAAGATATTTTATTCGATTATGAAGAGCACTTTCAGTTTGGGATAGAAGAAGGGAAAACTGAATCAGAAATAATAAAGGGTCTTGGCTCTCCGAAAGTAATTGCGAAAGACTTACTTGCGATGTATCGATTTGATGAAATGAAAAAAGATCCGTCGACTTCAAATGTGACAAGAGCTGTCATGGCAGCGGTTGGACTTAGTTTGTTTAATTTTATTATCGTGTTAGGCCCGTTAGTTGCAATTATAGCTTTTATATTTTCCTTTTGGGTCGGTGGTATTGCTAGTGTAGTGACACCATTTTTCGTTATTGTAAAAGTATTTATGGGCACTTTTATATGGTTGGATCTTTTCGTTAGTATAACGTTTGTCGGAGTAGGTTTGTTGTTATGTATTGTAGCTTATTATAGTACGAAGTGGTTTAAAAGATTATGTGTACGCTATGTAGTCTGGAACTTCAAAATGATAAAAGGGGAGTAGATGATGAAAAAGATATTATTAGTAGCTATCGCTTGTATCATTATTGGAGTAATAGGGATTTCACAAACATATGAAAAAGCAGTACAAACTGCAGAAAAAGGAGATAAAGAGGACGTAATTAAAAACGAAACGCTAAAAAATGTAGAAGTTAAGTTAGATGCTGGAGATATTGTTGTCCAAAAATCTCCTGATTCCTCTTTTTATGTAAAGCAAAAAGGAGACGTAAGTAAACAGGAGATTCGTATTGCTGAAGATGGTGATACATTAAAAATCATAGGGGAAATAGAAAAAGGTGTTTCATTTGATTTTTCATTTTACAATTTCGGATTTCAAACGCCTACATTGACTATATTAGTACCTGAACGTTCTTATCAAGAGATAAAAGTAAATTCATCCGCTGGACAAATAGAAATAAGTAATGTGAAAAGTGACCGCGTAAGTGTTGAAACACTCGCCGGAGAAGTGGATTTGAAACATGTAACAGCAAAGAGTGTGGAGGGGTCTACAAAAGCTGGTGAGGTGAATTTAAAAAAAGTAATAGGGAAAGTAACAGCAAAAACGGCTAGTGGGGATATAGATATTATTGATCATGATTCTAAATATGATTTAGAGGTAAGTTCAACTGCTGGAGATGTAGATATTACTTTATTGGAAAAACCACAAGATGCAGTTATAACTGGGCAAACTGCTGCTGGAGACGTGACAATTTTTAATGAAGACAATAAAAATATAACGATTGGTAATGGTAGTAAAAAGATTAGCGGTAAAACCGCTGCTGGAGATGTTACTATTGAAACGCGTTAATAATTAATGAAACGCATTCTTTTGAATGAACGGAAATCTATCAAAATATAAAAAGAAGATAATTACCTATATAAATAAGGGAATTATCTTCTTTTTATTATTTTTAATGTAAATCACGATATACGCCAATTACTTTTCCAATAACTGACACTTGTTTTAAAATAATAGGTTCTAGTGAAGAGTTTTCCGGTTGTAGACGGAAATGATCTTTTTCTTTATAGAAACGTTTAACAGTTGCTTCGTTATCTTCTGTTAAAGCAACTACAATTTCACCGTTGTATGCAGACTGTTGTTGGCGAACA
Organism: Bacillus sp. MYb56; assembly: GCF_002976445.1. Taxonomy (NCBI): domain Bacteria; kingdom Bacillati; phylum Bacillota; class Bacilli; order Caryophanales; family Bacillaceae; genus Bacillus; species Bacillus sp. MYb56. The sequence continues at coordinate 228,708 of NZ_PCOH01000005.1, read as the reverse complement.
ACAACTAAATCACCATCAAAGATACCGGCTTCAATCATGCTATCTCCAGAAATGCGTAACATAAACACTTGATCTGCTCCAGCAACGATACTAGCCGGAAGTGGGAAGTGATCTTCTACACTTTCGACTGCTGTAATCGGTAAACCGGCAGTAACTTTTCCGATGATTGGAACTTGAATAACAGATTGTGTTTCCGTTCGGTTGTCACCTAAAATTTCAATTGCGCGTGGTTTTGTTGGATCGCGTCGAATATATCCCTTTTCTTCTAGTCGTGATAAATGTCCGTGCACTGTAGAACTAGAAGCAAGGCCGACTGCTTGACCGATTTCACGTACGGAAGGTGGATATCCTTTTTCTTGTACTTTTAGCTTAATAAAGTCGAGAATGTCTTGCTGGCGTTTCGTTAACTTTTCCATGTTTTCTAACACCTCGTTTTCTTTCATTTTTCTTATTATTAAGTATAACATGCGAAAAAACATTCTACAAACATAAGTTCGAACGAAAGGCAAATTTATGATACACTATAAGGAAAATATAGTGAGAAAGAAGGGTTCAAAATGAATGCAATTATTTATGCACGTGTGAGCACAACAAAAGAAGAACAGGAAACATCATTATTGCGTCAAAAAGATGAATTATTGCATTTAGCTGAGCGCTATCAAATGGATGTTACAAAGGTAATTGAGGAGCAGGCTAGCGGTTATACAATTGAACGTGATGGCATATTAGAAGTGCTAGATACAATTCGAGATGAACAAGTTGATGTACTACTTATACAAGATGAAACGCGTCTTGGTAGAGGAAATGCAAAGATTGCATTAATGCATTGTTTACATAAAGAGGGGATAAAAGTTTATACGCACACACATAGTGGTGAATTACAGCTTTCAGATTCTGATTCGATGGTGCTAAATATAATTGGGATCGTTGAAGAGTATCAAAGAAAGATCCACAATTTAAAAATTAAACGTGGCATGCAAAGAGCAGTGGAGAAAGGATTTCGTCCAGAAAATAATTTGAAAAATCGTCATTTAAGCGTAGGACGTGAGAAAAAAGAAGTGCCAATTGAGGAAATTGTACGTTTGCGCCGGAATGAATTAACTTTTGAAGAAATTGCAGCAACACTTCGTGGTTTTGGTCATGATGTTTCAAAAGCAACTGTACATCGAAGGTATGTAGAATATACAAAGCAATTGCTTGATAAAGAGGACTAACTATTGTATGATAATAATCAGTTTTGAGTAGAAGGGGGATTCGAGATGCCAAGTCAAGAACTCATTGAACGCATTAACTTCTTAGCGAAAAAAGCAAAAGCTGAAGGCTTAACTGAAGAAGAACAACGTGAGCGCCAATCGCTTCGTGAACAATATTTAAAAGGATTTCGTCAAAATATGTTAAACGAATTAAAAGGAATTAAAGTCGTTAACGAAGAAGGCACGGACGTTACACCGGCGAAATTAAAAGCTTTAAAAAAGCAGGATAATGCAAAATTAAATTAAAAGATGGGCATAGCCCATCTTTTTTTATTTGTTAAAATTGTTATTTAATAACTTTCCAGTTTTCATTTTTCGTTGCTTCTATCCTTTTATGCTTCAATATATAGTTAGCGATAAGTTCAGACATATCTGTTGGTATGTCTTTTACTACTGGTTTATTTTGAAACATAAAGAAGTTCCCGCCACCGCTTGCACGATAATTATTCATAACAACGTCATATTCTTCATTCATATTAAGAGGAGCGCCTTTATACTGCAAAGACTCTACTCTCTCTCCAATTGGTTTTGAAATGTTTAATACATACGAAATCCCTTCCCACATATCGTAATTATAGTGTTGTGGTTTTGGTTCTATATAGGTAGGGTTTACGATGATGGTTCCATCTGCTTTTAATGTGAAATAAGAAGCAGAGAGTTCGAGAGCATTTTTTATATCCGCTCCGGTTATTCTAATTACTTTTAATGTATTTGGATAAATATAATTAGAAACGATGTCACGCATTGTTACATGTTTAGGGAAACCTGGAGATGTATTATGAAACAAACTTGTACAAGAAATTGAAACATTAGCTATATCCATCTGTATTTTATTTATGAATTCAATAAAAGGATGGTCTTGCAAACGTGTTTGCATAGCATCGGAAATTTGCATATCCCCATAAATTATTCCAATAGGTTTATCAAGCCAATTTTGTGTTTTCTCTTCATAATTGGCAACCAAGAAAAGAACATCTTGGTCTGCCGCAATTCCTTGTACGGGCAATAACTCTGAATAACTCTCTTTTTTCACCCATTTTTGTTCTGCTTTTTCGAATGTTACTGTTACTTTTCCAACTGAGTGTCCATTGCATCCGGTCTGTAAAATTGTTACACCATTAATCACGGTGTGAGCGATTTCTCGGTGTTGGTGGCCTGTTAGTAAAATATCTATGCCTTCAATTTCATGGCACATTGCATATCCTTGGTTTTCACCTGTTAAAACTTCAGTCGGTACTCCGGTTTGTAAATCACGTTCAAATCCCCCGTGATAGGCTACGACTAGTAAATCTGGTTTTTCATGTTTACGGATGTAAGAAACCCATTTTTTTGTTGTTTCAAATGCATCTTCAAATTGTAAATCTTTAATATGATGTGCTTGTTCCCAATGGGGGATGTAATGCGTTGTCACCCCTAAAATAGCAATTTTTATATTTGATTCAATATGTTTTATTATATATGGTTTTCCGAAATAAGGTTCTTTTCTGTTTTTATCTAAAATGTTTGCTGATAGATAAGGGGAATTTGCAGTAGTCACAGCATTATTTAATATATCCATTCCGTAATTAAATTCATGATTTCCGATAATTGCAATGTCATACTCTAAGTAGTTGGCTAATAAGGACATTGGGTTTTCCATATCTTTTTCGTATGTAGCGTAATGATAAGTAAATGGTGTTCCTTGAATGAAGTCCCCGTTATCAATCAGAAGAACGTTTGCATTTTGAGAACGTTCTTTTTTTATGAGAGTAGAAATTTTAGCTAAACCAATTTCTGCTTTGGAGTTATCTTGGTAGTGAATTGGATACACAGTACCATGTACATCGCTTGTTAATAAAATATTTAAAGTTACAATTTGATTTTGATTCAACGCCATTCACCTTTTCTATAGTTATCTTTCAATTAATCATATCAAATATATGAAAAGAATTTTAATGTGAATGTATAGAATGTGTAAAGATTCTGTAAATAAGCAATTATTTGTAAAAATATGTGATATATTTCTTCATGTTTATGGAAGGTTATTTTATAACAACGAAAAATGGAGGCATTAACATGTTGAAAAAAGTTTTTGCAATGAGCACAACAGTTGTACTAGCAGCGGGATTATTAAGTGGATGTGGAACGAAGGAATCAAGTGCAAGTAAAAATGAAGATACGAAAAAAGGTTATGTACCGAAGACACTAAATGTTCAATTTGTTCCTTCTCAAAATGCAGATACGTTAGAGGCGAAGGCAAAACCATTGGAAAAGCTATTAAGTGATAAATTAAACATTCCGGTAAAAGTTAGTATTTCAACGAATTACAATACAATTGTAGAAGCGATGGCATCTAAGCAAATAGATGTAGGCTTTTTACCTCCAACAGCGTATGTGTTAGCGCATGAGAAAAAGGCTGCAAACGTAATTTTACAGGCGCAACGTTTTGGGGTAGATGATGAAACTGGAGCTCCCACAAAGGATTTAGTAGATGTTTATAAATCAGAGTTTGTTGTTAAGAAAGATTCTAATATTAATAGTGTAAAAGATTTAAAAGGTAAAAAAATTGGCTATCAAGATGTAACATCATCAGCGGGTTATGTATGGCCTGCGGCTGTATTGTTAAAAGAGGGAATCGATCCGCTAAAGGATGTGAAACCTGTTACATTAAAAGGTCATGATCAGTCACTTATTGCTCTTTTAAATGGTGATGTAGATGCAGCTGTTGTATTCCAAGATGCTCGTAATATTGTAAAAAAAGATTATCCGAATATATTCGACCAAACGAAAATAGTAAAATTTACGGAGAAAATTCCAAACGATACGATTTCTGTACGTTCTGATTTAGATGCAGAGTGGAGCAAGAAATTACAGGATGCTTTCATTGAAATAGGAAAGAATGAGGAAGGGCACAAAATCATTAAAGAAGTATACTCACATGAAGGATACGTTAAATCTGATGATAGTAAATTTGATATCGTTCGTGAATATGGAAAGAAAGTGAAAACGCAATAATACATATGGAAATGGCGACTAACTGGAAAGTGTGTGATTTCAGTTAGTTTGCCGTTTTTCAGTTATTGATAATACATAGAAGGTAGGTAAGATGTGTGATAGAGTTTCGAAATGTTTCCAAAGTGTATCCGAATGGTACAAAAGGATTGAATAATATAAACTTGAAAATTCAAAAAGGTGAGTTTGTTGTAATGGTCGGGCTATCCGGTGCTGGAAAATCAACACTTCTCAGATCGGTAAATCGCCTTCATGAAATCACAGAAGGAGAAATCATTATTGAAGGGGAGTCTATTACTGCTGCAAAAGGAAAAGGATTACGACGCATGCGCCGAGATATTGGTATGATTTTTCAAAGCTTTAACCTTGTGAAGCGATCAACGGTACTGAAGAATGTATTAGCTGGGCGGGTTGGATATCATTCTACATTGCGTACAACGTTAGGTCTGTTTCCGAAAGAGGACGTGGAGCTTGCATTCCAGGCGCTGAATAGAGTGAATATCTCAGAAAAAGCATATGCACGAGCTGATGAATTATCAGGGGGACAACAGCAACGTGTATCAATTGCTAGAGCATTGGCACAAGAAGCGAAAATCATATTGGCAGATGAGCCTGTTGCTTCGTTAGATCCTCTGACAACAAAGCAAGTAATGGATGATTTGAAGAAAATTAATGAAGATTTTGGAATTACGACAATTGTAAACTTACATTCTATTGATTTAGCGAGGCAATATGCTACTCGTATTATTGGATTACATGCTGGTGAAATTGTTTTTGATGGATTAGTAGAAGAGGCAACGGATGAAAAATTCGCTGAAATTTATGGGGACGTAGCTCAGAAAAGCGCATTATTAGAGGTGGCAGCTAAATGAATGAAGTGACGATATATTCGAAATCGATACCGAAGCCGCCGAGTAAATTGAAACATATGTTAACGGTTATTTTAGTTATTTTACTGTTGTGGGGTAGTAGTGTACAGGTCGACGCATCATTTTCAAAACTAGTAGTTGGTTTTCCAAATATGATGGATTTATTGAAGGAAATGGTGCCACCAGATTGGAGTTATTTTCAAATTATTACAACAGCAATGTTAGATACAATACGTATGGCGATTATTGGAACGACTTTAGGGGCGATTTTAGCCATTCCACTTGCACTATTTGCGGCAAGTAACGTATTTACTAGTGTATTTTTGTACAGTCCAGCTCGATTGATTTTAAATTTTATACGAACAATACCAGATTTATTATTAGCGGCTATTTTTGTAGCGATTTTTGGAATAGGACCACTTCCAGGTATTTTGGCTCTTACTTGTTTCTCCGTTGGACTCGTAGCGAAATTATTGTATGAGTCAATTGAATCAATTGATCCAGGTCCATTAGAAGCGATGACAGCTGTAGGAGCGAATAAGGTGCAATGGATAGTTTATGGGGTCATTCCGCAAGTGAAAGCGCACTTCGTCTCCTATGTACTTTATACATTTGAGGTGAATGTACGTGCAGCAGCTGTTCTAGGTTTAGTAGGAGCAGGTGGGATTGGATTATATTATGATCGTACACTTGGATTTTTACAATATCAACAAACTGCTTCTATTATTATTTATACCCTTGTTGTTGTATTGCTAATTGATTATATAAGTACAGTGTTGCGGGGGAAATTATAATGAGTAAAACGACGATAATCGTACCAAAACCGAAGAAACCGAGTATATATCGCTGGATTATTTTTATAGCACTTACAGTTGTATATGTATGGGCCTTTTCAGGAGTCCCGTTAGAGGGAATAAAGAATACGGCGGGAGAAATTACAAAAGCAATTATGACAGGCGTATTGAACCCAGATTGGTCGTATGTATCTTTGCCAGATGGTGAAGATTTATTACACGGTTTAATTGATACGTTGGCAATTGCGATATTAGGTACATTTATTTCTGCTTTTTTATCTGTTCCATTTGCTTTTTGGGCGGCAACGAATATGAGTAGTGGAAAATTAACTTCAGGAACTGGGAAATTTGTACTTAGTTTTGTTCGTACATTTCCTGAATTAGTTATGGCTCTTTTATTTATAAAAGCTGTTGGTCCAGGCTCTTTTGCCGGAGTTCTAGCTTTAGGGTTACACTCTATCGGAATGTTAGGGAAACTATATTCGGAAGGAATTGAAAATATAGATAAGGGACCGACGGAAGCGTTAATAGCAACGGGTGCAAATCGGTTTCAAATACTTTGGTATGCCGTATTACCACAAGTGTTACCGGATTTTCTATCGTATACGTTATACAGGTTTGAAATTAATGTACGATCCGCTGCGATTTTAGGTGTTATTGGAGCAGGTGGTATTGGTACGCCATTAATTTTTGCACTTAGTTCACGTAATTGGTCTCGTGTGGGAATTATTTTATTAGGTATCATTTTAATGGTAATTATAATTGATTTTATTTCAAGTTCTATTCGTAAGCGGATTATTTAATTTGTTTTAAAAGCATCTAATTCAGATGCTTTTTTGTATTTTTAAAGGTTATCAAAAAGGAGATATATCAGAAATTAGTATATTTGTATAAATATACAGATAATTATATTTATTTTTAAAATAAAAACAATTAAAAAGTATGTCATATTGAATGCCCATACATTCCCTGAATCACTGTGTTTTTTATGAAAAATCAAAAAAACATCAACATATTTGTCGATACATGTTGTATAATCTTGCGTGGGAAGCTATCATATAAATGTATAAAACGTTTACTAACATACGCGAAGGGAAGAATAGCATGTCACATTCAATCGAACAACTTTCTATCAACACGATTCGCACATTATCCATTGATGCGATTGAAAAAGCAAACTCTGGTCACCCAGGAATGCCAATGGGTGCAGCACCAATGGCTTATACATTATGGACTCAATTTATGAAACACAATCCAAATAACCCAACGTGGTTTAACCGCGATCGTTTCGTATTATCTGCAGGTCATGGCTCAATGTTACTATACAGTCTACTTCATCTATCTGGTTATGACTTAACAATGGATGATTTAAAGAACTTCCGTCAATGGGGAAGCAAAACTCCAGGACATCCTGAGTATGGTCACACAGCAGGTGTAGACTCAACAACTGGTCCACTTGGACAAGGTATTGCAACTGCTGTAGGTATGGCAATGGCTGAAAGACATTTAGCGGCTAAATACAACCGTGATGCGTATAATGTAGTAGATCATCATACATACGCTATTTGTGGTGATGGAGATTTAATGGAAGGCGTTTCTGCTGAAGCATCTTCATTAGCTGCTCATTTACAATTAGGTCGTCTTGTTGTACTTTACGATTCAAACGATATTTCATTAGATGGCGATTTAAATCGTTCATTCTCTGAAAGTGTAGAAAATCGTTACAAAGCATACGGATGGCAAGTAATCCGTGTTGAGGATGGAAATGATATTGAAGCAATCGCAAAAGCAATTGAAGAAGCGAAAGCTGACGAAAAACGCCCAACGCTAATTGAAGTAAGAACGACAATTGGTTTCGGTTCTCCAAACAAATCAGGAAAATCAGCTTCACATGGTTCTCCACTTGGTGTAGACGAAACAAAATTAACGAAAGAAGCATACGCTTGGACTGCTGAACAAGACTTCCATGTAGCAGAAGAAGTATATGACAACTTCCGTAAAACAGTACAAGATGCTGGTGAAACGACGCAAGCTGCGTGGAACACGATGCTCGGTGAATATGCACAAGCATATCCAGAATTAGCAAACGAACTGCAAGCAGCAATGAACGGTCTTCTTCCAGAAGGTTGGGAACAAAGCTTACCAACTTATGAATTAGGATCAAAAGCAGCAACACGTAATTCTTCAGGTGCTGTAATTAATGCAATTGCAGAGTCTGTACCATCATTCTTCGGTGGATCTGCTGACCTTGCTGGTTCTAACAAAACATACATGAATAACGAAAAAGACTTTACAAGAGCTGATTACAGCGGAAAAAACATTTGGTACGGTGTACGTGAGTTCGCAATGGGTGCAGCAATGAACGGTATCGCACTTCATGGCGGTTTAAAAACTTACGGTGGTACGTTCTTCGTATTCTCTGACTACTTACGTCCAGCAATTCGTCTTGCAGCATTAATGCAATTGCCTGTAACGTATGTATTTACACATGACAGTATTGCTGTTGGTGAAGATGGTCCAACACATGAACCAGTTGAGCAATTAGCAGCGCTTCGTGCAATGCCAAATGTATCTGTTATTCGTCCAGCAGACGGTAACGAATCAGTTGCAGCTTGGAGACTAGCTCTAGAATCTACAAAAACACCAACTGCATTAGTGTTAACTCGTCAAGATCTTCCAACATTAGAAGGTGCAAAAGACGATACTTATGAAAAAGTAGCAAAAGGTGCATATGTAGTTTCTGCAAGCAAGAAAGAAACTTCTGATGTAATCTTAATTGCAACTGGATCTGAAGTAAGCTTAGCAATCGAAGCGCAAAAAGCTCTAGCAGCAGACGGCGTTGATGCAGCTGTTGTTAGCATGCCATCTATGGATCGCTTCGAAGCTCAAACTGCTGAGTACAAAGAATCTGTACTACCAAAAGCAGTAACGAAACGTTTCGCAATTGAAATGGGTGCTACATTCGGATGGCACCGTTACGTAGGCCTTGATGGAGATGTACTAGGTATCGACACATTCGGTGCTTCTGCTCCTGGTGAGAAGATTATGGAAGAGTATGGATTTACTGTAGAGAACGTTGTTCGTAAAGTAAAAGAAATGCTTTAATGATTTTAGAAAAATCTCTCCAGCATGGGGAGATTTTTCTATGTAATTGAGTTTTTTCGACAGGAAAAGTTTTTTCTCTCTCCGTAGTCAGACAATCATTGCAAATCTTCTCTTATATAATGTAGGGAAAAGGTTGTCCAGATCGGGAGGGGAAAAATGAAAACGTATGAATTGTATTTAATTCAAGAGGATATTGCGAAAGCTTACTTTGGTCGTGAATATTTGTTTTTTGATTTATTTGCTCGATTTTCAGAATCTGGGTTCCTTTCGGAGAAGAAAGTATTATATAAACAAATGACGTATATTACGATGCCGTTACAAGTAATGAAAATTCATCATAAATTAGAACAAGCTTTGCGTGTTCTTGGTAAATATGAAAGAACAAATCATACTCATACGCTTTATACAGGAGCCGAATACGGAGAAATAATGGTGAAACCACAATATATTCGAATAAATACTTCTGGAAATGTATCCATGGAAACAACTTTCTTTGAGGTGCTTAGAAAGTGTGAGTTAACATTTTTAGCGATGGATTATGAAAATAAAAAGTACGGTTGGTTAAATCCTCTCAAACAAGTACGAACATATGTGTAAAAAATGTCGAATAGTATCTTGTCTTATTGAAAAGGTTTTAGTACACTGTAAGGTAGACAACATGAAGGAGGAAAAGATATGCCAATGTGGTTAGGTATTCTAGTGGGCGTAGTAGCACTAGTAGCAGGCGTGGCGTTAGGATTTTTCATTGCCCGCAAATACATGATGAATTACTTACAAAAAAATCCACCAATTAACGAACAAATGTTAAAAATGATGATGATGCAAATGGGACAAAAACCTTCCCAAAAGAAAATCAATCAAATGATGAGCGCGATGAACAAGCAACAAACAAAATAAGCGCAAAAGGGCACTCTTACCGAGTGCCCTTTTCTTTTGGTTATAAAACATATTTAAAACTTTTAAATATTCTGTATTTTTGTTACACTGAAAACATCGCTCATTTTAAGGGAGGAGGATAAATATGAAAGTGTTTTTTAATTTAGCTTGGTTTTTTAAGCAAGAAAAACGAGCGTACATAATCGGAATTATTATGTTATTTGGTGTCGCGCTTCTTGAACTTGTAGCGCCAAGAGTACTAGGGATTGTAGTAGATGAAATTAATAGTGGAACATTAACGTCTGAAAAATTGTTGAACTGGGTTATTCTATTAGTAGTTGTAGGAATTATGATGTATATATTACGTTACTTATGGCGTATTATGATTTTTGGATCTTCTTTAAAACTAGCTCGTCAACTGCGAAAGAATCTATATGAACATTTTACTAAGATGAGCCCATCTTTTTATCAATCACGTCGCACAGGCGATTTGATGGCACATGCGACAAATGATATTCAGGCGATTCAGCAAACTGCGGGGGCAGGTGTTTTAACACTCGTTGATTCATTAGCTGTTGGAGGATGTGTACTCGTAGCGATGGGATTTACAATTAGTTGGAAGTTAACGTTATTAAGTTTAATTCCGATGCCAATTGTAGCTATTTCTACAAATTATTATGGAACTTTATTGCATAGAAGATTTCATAAGGCACAGCAATCGTTTTCTGAAATCAATGATAAAGTGCAAGAAAGTATGAGTGGGATGAAGGTAATTCGCTCACTTGGACAAGAGAAAGAGGATTTACAAGCGTTTCGGAAAAAATCTGAAGATGTCGTACATAAAAATATGCTAGTTGCACGTATTGACTCGTTATTCGATCCAACGATTTCCCTAATTGTCGGATTTTCATTTTTGATCGCAATTTGTTACGGATCATTATTAGTCGTACGAGGTGAATTAACTGTAGGGGAATTAGTAACATTTACAACGTACTTAGGGACACTTGTATGGCCAATGTTAGCTTTTGGATGGCTATTTAATATTATGGAGCGTGGACGTGCTTCGTATGATCGTGTGGAGAAAATATTTTCACAAACTTCAGATGTAGTGAATAAGGAAAATGCTATACATGCTATAGCAAGTGGTGATGTTTCGTTTGCTGTTGATTCGTTTTCTTATAAAAAGAATGAACTATTAAACTTAAAAGATATTTACTTTAACTTAAGAAAAGGTGAAACGTTAGGAGTTGTAGGGCGTACCGGTGCAGGGAAGACGACGTTATTAAAATGTTTAATTCGAGAGTATGATAATTTTAATGGTGAATTAAAAGTTGGGGAGCGGGATATTCGAGATTTAACACTTCACGGTGTGCGTTCTGCAATTTCATATGTACCGCAAGATCACTTTTTATTTTCAGCGAGTATTGGGGAGAACATTGCTTTTGGAAAGGCCGATGCTACATATAAAGAAATTAGCCGAGCTGCTGATATTGCTTGTATTCATAATGATATATTTCAATTTTCAGAAGGGTATGACACTGTAGTAGGTGAAAGGGGCGTTTCACTATCAGGAGGTCAAAAACAGAGAATCTCTATTGCGCGTGCATTATTAACAAATGCTGAAATTTTAATATTAGATGATTGTTTATCAGCCGTAGATGCAAAAACAGAAGAAACTATTTTAACTGCATTGAAACGAGAAAGGGCAGAGAAAACGACGATTATTACTGCCCATCGTTTAAGTGCTATTCAGCATGCAAATCTTATTCTTGTTATTGATGAAGGTAGGGTTATGCAGCGAGGGACACATGAGCAATTAATGAAAGAAAATGGTTGGTATAAAGAAATGTACGAAAGCCAGCAGTTAGAGGCATTAGTAGAGAAAGGAGGCGTATGATGGCTGAGAAAAAACGGAGTGATTTAAGAAGGTTGCTTTCTTATATGAGGCCCTATAAAGGGTTATTGGCGGTAGCATTTTTATTTCTAGTTGGTGCAACTGTAACTGAAATGATGGGTCCTTTTTTAATTAAACAATTTCTTGATGAACACTTAGTGCCAGGTAACTTTGAACAATCAGCACTTGTAACCCTATTTGTAGTGTATATTATTGCTCATTTATTAAAAGTATTATTTACTTATTTAGAATTATTGTACTTTCAAAATATCGCTTTTAAGATTGTCCAAGATATGCGAGTTGAAGTGTATGAACATGTTCAAAAATTGTCATTAAGCTTCTTTGATCGTACGCCGATTGGTACGCTCGTATCTCGCATAACGAATGATACAGAAGCGATTAAGGATTTTTATGTTAGTGTACTATCAACATTCGTGAAAAATGTAGTCTTTTTAGTAGGGATTTTAGTAGCGATGTTTTTATTAGATGTAAAATTAGCGCTATTTTCGCTCATATTAATTCCGGTAATGTTTGCAATTATGGTGTTGTATCAACGGAAAAGTGCAGCTTTTTATTTAGAGGTACGTAATCAGCTGAGTATATTAAATGCAAAGTTAAATGAGTCCATTCAAGGTATGAATATTGTTCAGGTGTTCCGGCAAGAAAAGCGGATGAGAAAAGAATTTGAAGAAGTGAACAATAAACATTTTAGTGCTGGACGTCGTACATTGAAATTAGATGCATTACTTTTACGTCCAGCAACAGATCTTGTTCATATTGTAGCAATTGCGGTAGTACTTGGTTTATTCGGAATCGATGCTTTAAAGAGTCCTGTTGAAGTAGGGGTTTTATATGCTTTCGTTAACTATATTCATCGTTTCTTCCAGCCGGTAAATGAGATGATGATGAAACTATCTTTCTTCCAGCAAGCGCTTGTTTCATCATCGCGTGTATTTCATTTAATGGATGATAAAGATTTAGCTCCTGTTCAAATGGGGAGTGAACAGCCACGAGTAGCTAACGGGGAAATTCAGTTTAAAGATGTTACTTTTTCATATGATGGAAAGCGTGACGTTTTAAAAAATGTATCTTTTCACGTAAAGTCAGGGCAAACGGTTGCTTTCGTAGGGCATACTGGTAGCGGAAAGAGTACGATTATGAATTTATTAATGAGATTTTACAATATTAAATCAGGAAATATAGTAATAGACGGAGTAGATTTAGAGAAGTTCGAAGAACAAGAAATTCGAAAGAAAATTGGTCTTGTGCTGCAAGATGCATTTTTATTTGCTGGAAATGTAAAGCAAAATATTCGTATGTATAATGAAGAGATTACGGATGAAGAGATAGAGGAAGCGGCAAAGTTTGTGCAAGCGAATACGTTTATTGAAAAATTACCAGAGCAGTATGATACAGAAGTTGTCGAAAGAGGAGCTGCATTTTCTAGTGGTCAAAGGCAATTAATTGCTTTTGCTAGAACGATAGCAACCAATCCGAAAGTATTAGTGTTAGATGAAGCGACGGCAAATATTGATACAGAAACAGAGGAGGCTATCCAAACGGCATTGCAGCAAATGCGAAAAGGTAGAACAACGATAGCGATTGCGCACAGATTGTCTACAATCCAAGATGCGGATCAAATATTTGTTATGCATGAAGGGGAAATTGTAGAAAGCGGAACACATCAAGAGTTACTTAGTAAACAAGGACTTTACTACAATATGTACTTGCTACAAAATAAAGGGAGTTTGCAACAGGCCTTGTAGAATTACAAGGTCTTTTTTCTATTCTCTCAGATATTAAAATGTAATAAAATTTTCGAAATATGTGAGAGATTTGTCGTGTCCTTTAACTAGAGTTGTACATATTGTATATAGAATAACAAAATTTGATAGGAGCTTTTATATGCAAAATAGATCCAGTTCAAATATTACATTTATTGATGTGTCTCATTGGGAAGGAAACATTAATTGGAATGCTGTGAAGTCATCTGGCATTCCAGCGGCGTATGCAAAAGCGACGGAAGGTGTGAACTATATTGACCCTACTTTCGTTCAAAATGTACAAGCTGCGAGAGATGCGAATGTATTAATTGGTGCATATCATTTTGCGCACCCAGAACAAAATGATGCCATTTCAGAAGCGAAACATTTTGTGAATATATTACAGAGTAATCAGACGGACTTAATCCCTGTTTTAGATTTAGAATCGCCAACGGATACTAGCAATAGTAGTTTAACGGGTGCGACTATATCGAATTGGGCAAGAAGTTTCGTAAATTATGTGAAACAAGCTACTGGGAAAAATGTAATGTTATATACAGGAGTTTGGTATATTAATGAATTTGGAATTAGCGGGTTAAGTGACATTCCACTTTGGATTTCCAAATATTCTAGTATACCGCCTGCTGATGCTGGTGGATGGACAGAGTGGACAGCATGGCAGTACACAGATTCTGGGCAAATTTCAGGTGTAGGAAATTGTGACGTATCAGCAGCTGTTTCATTAGAAGCTTTACAAGGAAATGGAGCAAGTGGTGGAGGGAATGTTTCCACGCCTAATAATGCGACTCCAGTATACGGAGTTGCTGTAATTAATGGAGATAATGTGAATTTACGAAGTGGACCATCTTTACAGTCTAGTGTAATTCGCCAATTGAATCGTGGCGAATCATATGAAGTTTGGGGAGAACAAAATGGATGGCTCTGCTTAGGGACAAATCAGTGGGTATATAATGATTCAAGTTATATTCAGTATAAACATTATGTAGCAACTATTACTGGCGATAATGTGAATCTGCGAGATGCTCCATCATTAAACGGGAATGTTATAAGACAGTTACATCATGGTGAATCATATCGAGTATGGAGTAAGCAAGATGGATGGCTTTGCTTAGGGACAAATCAATGGGTATACTATGATTCAAGTTATATTCAGTATGGTGTACAATAAAGTGAATCTAAAAGGTATCTCGACTGAGGTGCCTTTTATGAAAAATATATAATTTTTACAAAGTATATATTGATAACATAGTATAATGTAATTGATATATGTTTAAAAATAATCGGAAATGAAATAAAGGAGTAATAATATGGAGTATGTGCTAATAGGTGGGATTTTAATATTATTAGCTGTAGTGTTTGTACTGTTTTATAAAAATAAACAGTTAGAATCAGAGAGTCAGCAAGTAGAGTTTGAAAAGAAACAAGCGATTGAAACGTATGAAAATGAGATTGCAGCTACGATTACAGGGCATAAAGAACAACAGGATACTTTAAAGAATATGGAACAGAAAAAATATAATGATTTACAAGTGAATACAGCTAGAGAACTTGAAAATATGCGTATGATGAAAAATCAATTGGCTGTTCAACATAGTAAAGAACGTAGTGAAATGCAAGATAAGCATAGTAGTGAAGTACATATGTTTCAAAATTTAATTGCGGATTTACGAGAATATACCAAAAATGGTGCTGAAGTGAATGCGCATGAAATATTACATTATATGAAGCGAGGTTTCGTTGAGCAAGGAATAATACTAGAAGAAGAGTTTCATATTATACCGAACGTTTTTATGATACGCAATAAATATAGAGATAAACGTGACATAAATGATAATCGAATTCATCACCTTATCTTATGTAAAACTGGTATTTATCTACTTGAGACGAAAGAATGGACAGGGAAATTAATCCATGGCTTAACGAAAGAAAATGCGGGTATATATTCATTTATGATTGAGGAAATTGGTAAGTATCAACATGAAATTGAAAAAGAAGAGACATTTGAATTTATTACGGATGGAACTTCATTAACTTTGCAAGTAAGAAATGAAGGGAATCCAGCGTATAAAGCGAAAATGCTATCTCAAACTTTATATAATTGTTTGGAAGAAATGCAAGTAGATATTGTAAAGGAAAAAGTAAAACCAATTGTATATTTTGAAAATGAGAGTGGAAAAGAAGTTATTGATCTTTCTAATGAAGAATTGCCGAGATTTAAAGATAGAGAGCAAATTGTAACGTTTTTCAGAAATGAAGTTTTAACAAGTAAAGTAATATATACAGCACGAGAACTACAAAAGATTAGAGATATGATTGGCCAGATGAATTATGTTGCGAAGTGAAAAATAAAGTAAAACTTTAATTAGTGGGGGTTTATGGGCAACCCGACTTCTACCCTTTACAGCCGAATTTTGAGGTGGGAGTCTAACTGCCCGCAAATAGCGGGATAAAGTAGGTGTTATTTGGGTGGAGAAAGGTAAAAGCTCTATATTGTGGGGAATGTTGTACATTTATTTTTGTTTGCATATATTAATGTACATTGCGTTTATTTTCGTTATTGATATGGTTCATGTGTCATTGAGTGTAATGAGTATTTTGGTGGTAGTAATGCCTTTTATTTTATTAGTTATTATTCAAAAGTCTATCTTACATATTTCGGCAAGACGTGATAAAGGTAAGAAACAACTGTTCACTATAATGATGGTAGGTCTCATTCCATTGCTAGTATGCACCGTACAATTAAGTATAAATAAATACACTTCAAATTTTAATCAGGATCGGTGGTTAAATTATGAAGAAAAACGAGTACATATGGTAGATGACCTATTACAGGAGCATAAATTGATAGGGAAATCAAACGAGGAAATTACAAAATTGTTAGGGGCCCCTACGAAAACAAGCAGTTTGGAAACGGGAATTACTACACTATACTATCTTGGGAATGAACGTGGTTTTATTCCTATAGATAGTGAATGTCTTGTTTTGCAATTTGATAAAGATGGTAGAGTTATAGAGTATAAGGTACAACGAGATTGAAATAGTGAGAGGAGAAGCTATATCTTTTATAGCTTCTTTTCTATATTCCAATATAGAAAAAGTAGGCAAATAGTAGTCATTCCTATCTATACGAATGAGATAGAGTTTGTTATATTGTAAAGGGTTATTTAGTTTAGAAGTTTGCTAGATAGCCTTAAATATTTTAGATTAGGGAGGGAAGTTAACACGAATTAAGATATAAACGTGTTAAATAATTAGTATGAAAAAAGAATTTTATAATGTTTTAGCTGCATCAATTGTATTTAGTATGGTAACGATTCCAAGTTTTTCCTATGCAGACACAGTAGAAAAGACCGTAACAATTTCAACAGACGAGCAAGCATTAAAAAGTATTGAAAGCCATATGAAAGATGAAGATGGACGTGGAGAGAGCAAAGGAATAACAAATGAAGTACAAGGAGATTTTTTTGTACATATAATAGGTTCAGCATCTTTATTTGATTCTGCTGAGTTACAAAAAGCGACAGGTGTTCAGCTTTCTAATCAAGTAGTGAAAGCCGAAAAACAAAAAGGAAACGCTTACTATATACAAACAGAATCTGGAGCTGGGTGGATACAAAGTAGTGAAGGAAATGTAGAGGTTAAGGAAGTTTATCACTTGGCAAACGAAAAATTAGTAATTAATGAAGAGACAGCCACATATTCCGCACCATTTAATTCATATAAAGACGAGAAAGTGTTACAACCGCAAACAATTATTGCAATTGGACAAGTTGGAGAGTGGTTCCAAGTCCAAATAGATAATGAGGTGAAGTGGATTTATGCACCTTCAGCAAAATTTGAGGGTACAAAAGCATCTCTTATTCAAAGCACAACTCCAACTCGTACGAAACGTGCAGCGGTTATGTATACTGCACCAATAGAAGAGAAAACAACGGATATTTACGGTGTACCATTAAAGGAAATGATTGTACCAACAGGTAATGAAAATATTCGTCCAGGTTATGCGATGAAACCAAAATACATTACAATTCATGAGACAGATAATTATAGTGTTGGAGCAAATGCTAGAAACCATGCACAATATTTATACAGTCAAGCAACAGGAACGACTGATCGTTCAGCATCTTGGCATTTTACAGTAGATGATAAAGAAATTTATCAACATCTACCATTAAATGAAAATGGTTGGCATGCTGGAGATGGATCAGAAGGAACCGGTAACAGAGAATCAATTGCAATTGAAATTGCTGTCAATCAAGATGGTGATTATAATAAAGCTGTGGAAAATGCTCGCAAACTAGCAGCCTATTTAATGGGGGAATTAAATATTCCTTTAGAAAATGTAAAAAAGCATCAATTTTGGAGCGGAAAGAATTGTCCGGCCATTATGATAAGGAATAATGCGTGGGAGCCATTTTTACAGGGAACGAAAGCTTATTATGATGCGAATCATAAAGATGATATAACTGGCGGTTGGTATGAAGCAGATATTCGTGAATTAGATAAAAGAGGTATTATGGTTGGAGACGGGAAGGGTTCTTACTGGCCAGAACGTCTTGTAACACGTGGTGAATTTGCGAATTTAGTTTCAAGATCATTGCAATTACCAGAGGGGAAATCGAATTTCAAAGATTTAAGCACAGCTCATCCATCGCTAGTAGATGGTATTAATCGTGCAGCTAGTGCTGGGATTATAAGTGGACGAGGAAATGATATATTTGCTCCGAATGATACGATTAAACGTGATGAAGCTGTCATTATGATTGATCGTGCATTGCAATTCAAAAATATTAAAGGTAATTTAGTTCCATTACCATTTACGGATCAAAATTTAGCGTATGATAAACAGGCGGTTCAACGTGTTTATGGGTTAGGTATCGTAAAAGGGAATGAGAATAATGAGTTTATGCCAAAAGGTTCTGCAACACGTGGGGAATCGGCAGCATTTATTAATAGAATGTTAAAAGTAATAGAGAGTAAATAATGGAAAGGCATTCGCTTTGGCGAGTGCTTTTTTATTTTTCAATATGTTATAGAAAGGTGATGTGAATTTTGACTGGAATAAGGAATGAAAGCGGAGGTGATGCATATATTTAGATGCATTGGGTAGTTTTTTGTAATTTTGTATAAAATGAAAAGGAGGTAGGACGGTGAAATCAATACCGACTGAAGTCCTGAGTAAGGAATTGATGGAAAGAGAAGGGGTTATATCTATTACAGTGATGGAATTTGAAAAGATAGAAGTGGCCGGAGTAGTTGTTTCTGGTCCAGCTGTTATTTTAATTAATCAAGATTAAGTACATATTATCAATAAAGAAAAGTAGTCAGAGCATCCGCTTAGGGTGCTTTTTGTTTGTATAGAAGTGTGTATATGATAGATAATTGGGATATTGGAGGGGAATTATGTGGCAATTATTATAACAATGTTATTAATGGGAGTTTTATTAGGATTTGTCGGAGCAGGGGGAGCAGGATTTATCATCGCGATACTCACTCTAGTATTCCATATCCCTATTCATGTTGCTCTTGCAACATCTTTAACTGCGATGGCATTTACGACATTATCTGGAGTAGTAAGTCATTACCGAGAAGGGAATGTTGTGCTTGTAATAGGCGGAGTTGTTGGGGGATTTGGCGCGATTGGTTCCTTTATTGGTTCAAAGTTTGGTTCGTTAATACCAGCACATCTGTTGCATTGGTTTACAGCTGGTATGTTATTTTTATCGGCAATTTTTATGTTTATTCGGTTGATTATGTTTCAAAAAAGATCACAGTCGTCTTTAAAAGGGCATAAAGAACTTTCGAAAGATAACGTAATTAAATGTATATTCCTCGGATTGGTGACTGGAATTTTAGCAGGTGCATTTGGTATTGGCTCAGCAACTTTTATCCAACTCGGATTAATGGTTCTATTAGGTTTAACAATCCGTCAATCTGTAGGGACGACAATGCTCGTTATATTACCAATCGCAATTGGAGGTGGGTTTGGATATAGTTCGGAAGGGTATTTAGATTATGTATTATTAGTACAAGTTTTAATCGGGACAATGTTAGGAGCATATATAGGAGCTAAGTTTACAAATTATGCACCTCGCATGCTTCTAAGGTTTTCGATGATTATGACACCAATATTAGCTGGATGTATGTTGTTAGTAGATTAAAGAGAATATATAGAAATCTATTAATATATTTTACGAATGAATTATGTAAGTAATTCATATTTCTCATATAAAAGGATTTGCTTTAATATAATGAGTATAAAGTTCGAGTATTCGAAGTATTACTTGAATTATATCCCTATCCCTTTTCTAAAAATGCGAACAAGTTTTGCCCTATTCTATTCAATAGTTTATTGTATAGAAATATATTGTTCGATGACCATTATGGAACGCACATAATGGGTAAATCCCGATCCTTAAAGAGGATGCCCCTAATCTTCATGTGAAAATATGATCGGATAAGAAAGCTGGCCAATTTATGGTCAGCTTTCTTTTTGTTCAATGAGTAAGTCTTCTTTAATTTCTGTTTGCAATAATAAAGTTTTTCCGAAGCGACGTTTACATTCAGCTCGTACTTTTTGAATGGCTAGTAGCTGAGAAGTAGCAGGCACTGTGACAATGGATTGCCGAGGTTTTCGGTTTTCTTCACAAAAAACACATTCCACAACATATTTAGAAATCATAATTTCATCCTTCCGGTTTGAATTTCTAAGAAGGGACTGCTCATGAAGTTGATGTAAACTTTCGGCATCTTTTTACTTATTTCCTCTTTTTTTTCAAAGGGGAAATAAAAAAGAAGGTGAATTTTAGTAGGGGAGGGATGTATATGGAGAGATGGATAGGTACGGCAGCTATTTGTATGAATGAAAGAAATGAAATTTTAATGGTATTGCAAGGAAAAGAAGGGGAAGAAAAAAGGTGGTCTGTCCCAAGTGGAGGACTGGAAAAGGGAGAAACACTAGAAGAATGTTGTATCAGGGAAGTTTGGGAGGAAACAGGCTACAATGTGGAGGTTGTAAATAAAATATACGAAAAAGAAGGTATTACATACGGGATTCCGGTGTATGTTCATTATTACTTTGTTAAAAAAATAGGTGGTAATATGAAAATCCAAGATCCGGATGAGTTAATACATGAGATTGATTGGAAAGGGATACATGAAGTTGGAAAATTATCATTAGCTTTTCCAGAGGATTACGAGCTAATATACCGATATGTAAATAAAAAAGCAAGTGTGTAAATACTTGCTTTTTTAGTGTATCCAAGATAAGAAAAGTGGAACGATAACTAAACTAGCTCCAGCTGTTAAAAGCATTGATAAACTTGCAATTGTACCTTCTACAGGACCGATTTCAAATGCTTTTGATGTTCCGGTCCCATTCGCGCTAGTACCTAGCATTATACCTTTTGCGAGCGCTGTTTTAATACGGCATATGCGTATGAGTGTAGGACCGAATAACGCTCCAGTTAAGGCAGTTAATACAACGAAAACTGCTGTTAATTGTGACATGCCGCCAATCATTTCTGAAATAGCCATTGCAATAGGTGTTGTTACAATGTGCGGTGCTAAACTTTGTTCTATTGTAGAGTCAATTTGAAAAAAATTAGCTAGTAGTGCGGAAGTAATAACAGATAGAAAAGAACCGACAATGACATTAATTAAAATAGCAGTGCCGTGTTTTTTTAATAGATCAAAATGTTTATAGATTGGCCATGCGAAAGCAACTGTTGCAGGTTTTAATAATTCTGTTAGCCAATGACTACCAGATTCGTAGGTTTCGTATGGTGTATCTAATCCAAGTAATAAAGCTATTAAAATGATTGGGCATACAAGAAGGGGAGAAAGCAGACTCCAATTCCAGCGTTGATACATTTTTTTAGATACCCAATATGTGAATAGTGTTAATAGTAAACAAAGAAAGCCGATCATTGTGTTGATCCTTTCCGCTTTAATAGCAATTCTGTTAAAAGTCCTGTTACGAGAGTAACACAAAGTGTACTAATCACGATAATTAAAATGAGATCGATTCCATATTGTGATAATGTATCTTTGTAACGAATGACAGCGACTGCAGAAGGGATGAAAAATAAAATAAGTTCTTTTAATAAAAAGTCTGCACCGTCTTGTATCCATTCTTTTTTCACTATATTAAATTTTAATGAGATTAACAATAAAAAAATACCGATTATACTTCCTGGAACTGGGAGGTGTGCCTGTTTTGCAATCCATTCACCTGTCCAAGCGAAACAAAATAATAATAAAATTTGTCCGCTTAACTTCCACCATTTCATACAGTAACCACCTCTTTGTTTTTTACATAAAAATTGTAAAAAAGAATTAACAATTTCTACTATACGTTCATTCGAAATATTTGTCTAATATATAAATTATATGTTATTAATATATTAGATGTATTAATCGAAAGTGAAAAGGGTGTCCAAAATGGAATTACGGCATTTGCAATATTTTGTTGTAGTGGCAGAGGAATTACACTTTGGACGAGCAGCTGCTCGTTTACAAATGACACAACCACCGCTTAGTCAACAAATTCAGCAATTAGAAAAAGAAATGGGAGTTATGTTATTTTCAAGAACGAAGAGAAAGGTTGAATTAACAGAAGCAGGAGAAATGTTTTTAAAAGAAGTAAAAAAAGCGTTTGAACAAATTGAAAAAGCAGTAGAAGTTGCACAAAGTGCTCAAAGGGGAGAAGTTGGATCACTTTCAATTGGTTTTGTAGGTGCGGCGATATATGATATTTTACCGTCAATCGTCAGAGAGTATAGAAAGAAATTTCCGAGAGTGTCTGTAGCATTACATGAATTGTCCACACCGGATCAGGTGCATGCACTTCATGATAATCGAATTGATATTGGATTTTTACGTCCGCCAATTCCAACGCAATTACTTGAGTTAGAACCAATTCAAAAACTTTCATGTACGTTATGTTTACCGAAGGCACATCCTCTTGCTGAAAAGGACGAAATACATATCGAAGATTTAAGGGATGAACCGTTCGTATTTATTACGAGACCAGTATGGCCAGCGTTATATGATACAATTTTATCGCTTTGCCGTGATGTAGGTTTTAGTCCGCACATTGTACAAGAAGCAACGGAGTATCAAACTGTTATGGGGCTTGTAGCGGCAGGTATTGGAATTACGGTAATACCTGTATCCGCAAATAAATTGTATAGAACAGAAGTTGTATATAAAGAGTTATGTGATTCTAATTTTGTTGCAGAAATGTCAGTGGCTTATAAAAAAATGAATAACAATCCAGAGTTGTTAGAGTTTTTGAAAATTGCAAGAGAGAAAAAAAGGATTGAAGTGGAAGATGCGAAGGCTGAATAGTTGATGAAGTTACAGGGTAGTCATGATAATTAAGTTATATAAAGATTCACCTCATTAAACAAAAAACGGAAATGTAACTAAAGTGCATTTCCGTTTTTTGTTTTTTATTCAATGCTAAGGAGATCAATATGCGTGGTTTCTAGGACTAAAGGCTTAGTAAAGATTCCGATTGAAGTGCGATGTTTAAAATGTCATATTTTTATACACTAGTAGTATAGAATGCGTATGTTATGAAGCAAGGTAGGGGGAAATTATGTCTTTATTTCGGTTAGCGAGAAAAAATATACAAACATTTGCTGCCCAAAGGTTAAAACAATTTATGTGGATTGCTATGAATACAATGCTTTGTTTTTTTATGATATCATTCCGATTCAATGAAGTTGTAATAAGTAAAGCGGAATATACACCTATATTTGTAAAGTGGTTTTATGCTATGTTTCTATTTATAGTTTTTGTGTGTATTTTCATTACATATAAAATGACAGCTTCTCTTTTACAGATAAGAAAAGAGGAGTTTACATCGAATGAAGTGATGCATATGACAGGAAAAGAAATGTTATGTTTATTATGTCAGGAGCAATTATTAACTTACGGAGGAGCTTTTGTTTTCGGATTAATTCATGGTATGTTATTTTTGAAATTATTTATTATTATTTTTATGAAAGCAGTAGGAATCCAAGGGATAACCAATGCACCGATTACGATGTATGCGGTAGTGATAACAGCAGTTGTTATGATAACCGTCATTATAATATCAATGTGGCAATGTTGTAGGTTTACACAAAGGTTAAAGGGTGAAAAGTCATATGAAACGAGGAGAAAGGCATGAGAAATCATGGCTTTTTCTTCATTTTACACATGTTATTAATCATGATACAGTGGGAAGAACTGAAAAAAAGAGTTAAGAAGAAAGGTTGTATGGAATGATAAATGAGCAAGCGATCGTAAAAGTTGATCGATTAACAAAGCGAATTGGTTCAAAGACGTTAGTAGAAAATATTAGTTTTGAAGTGAAAAAAGGTGAAGTAGTTGGCTTATTAGGACCAAATGGTGCTGGAAAAACGACATTAATGCGAATGATGGTCGGAATGATCCGTATGACAGAAGGGGAAGTATGGATTGATGGTCAATCTGTAAAACAGCAATTTGAAAAAACTGCTGCGAAAATTGGTGCTGTAATTGAGACACCAGAATTTTATCCTTTCTTAAGCGGCTATGAAAATTTAACATATTTCGGACGAATGAATGGGAATGTGACTGAAGAGCGTATCGATGAAGTAGTGCAATTGTTAGGAATGGGACAAGTAATTGACCGTAAAGTAAAAGCATATTCACTCGGTATGAGACAGCGTTTAGGAATTGCTCAGGCACTTATACATAATCCAGATGTATTAATACTAGACGAACCGACGAACGGATTAGATCCTAGTGGTATACATGAAATGCGGATGTACATAAAGAAAATTGCGCATGAACAAGGAAAAGCTGTCCTTGTTTCTAGTCACTTACTCTCAGAAGTTGAATTAATGTGTGACAGGGTTATTATTATTCAGCATGGAGAATATGTCGCAACACAAAATATTCAAAGTGATAAAAAGGAAGAAACAGAAGAAATACATATACGTGTAGATGATGCGAATAAAGCGGCAGAGGTTTTAGAATACGATGTTTTAGTAAAAGAAAACGAATTAATTATAAACGTGAAAGATGAAGAAGTTCCAAATATTCTTCGTACATTGATGGAGAAAAACATTCAAGTTTATCGTGTATATGAAGAAAGAAAAACGCTAGAAGAGCAGTTTTTAGAATTAACAGGAGGAAAAGATATTGTTTAATTTAGTTTATAACGAGCTGTATAAAATATTTAAGCGAAAGCGAACGATTATTCCTTTTGCAGTTATTGCGGTATTAATTATTGGATTAGGATGGGTTACGGTAAAATATTTAGAGCCAGAAACAAAAGGGTGGAAAGCGGATTATACAGAACGCACTGTAGAAATTGAGAAAAAGCTCGGCATGAAAAAAGAGGATATTTTAACAGAAAAGTCAGGAGACGAGCTTGTAAAAGAATACCAGCTTAAAATGAAGCATTTAGATACGAATACAGCGCCAGCAAGTAGTTCTCCGCTTTCATTTATGAGAGATACAGGTTTTATCGTATTTCCAATTTTACTTCCGTTTATTCTCGTATATGCGAGTACGATTTTTGCGAATGAATATAGCTGGGGAACATATAAATTTTTAACAATTCGTCCAGCGAGCCGATTTAAAATTTTAACATCCAAGTTTTTGGCAATCGTTATATTTGCGGCATTATTATTTATATTTAATATGATTTTTTCCGTATTATGCGGGTTGATTATTTATAAATTCCAACAACCAGCTTGGGCTGAATTTGTCGTTCAAAATGGAAATATAATAAAACAAAATATTTTCGTAGAAGCAAGTAAATATTATATTTTATCTTGGTTACCAACTCTTGTGTATGCTGCATTTGCCTTTATGATTTCCGTTTTAACGAGATCGAGCGGAGGTGCAATCGGGATTTCTTTATTTCTTGCATTATCAGGGGGAATAGCGCTAATTCCGGCAGCAAGATATGAATGGGCGAAATATTTATTACCAGCGAATACAGATTTATATGGGCTTTTAAAGGGTGGAAGCTTTATTGATGGAGTAACATTCCCATTTGCTTCTTGTATGCTTCTTCTATACTTAGCTGTATTTTTAGGGGTTTCCTATACTGTATTTATAAAACGAGATTTAACAGCATAAGCAAAAGCCGTTAAGGGTAACTTAACAGCTTTTTGTTTGTAATAATTGATGAATAGCTTCTTCGGCTAATAGGGTGAAATACTCTGCGCTAATAGGCAATGCTTTTTCATCTACTGTAAAAGCTGGATGATGCCATTCATGTGTACCACTTGTTCCCATAAAGACGAATGAACCTGGTATTTCTTGTTGGTAAAAAGAAAAGTCTTCTCCTGCCATTGATGGTGTAGGAGAGATAACGTTTAGCTTCATTTTCTCTGCAATATGAATAGAAAAATCAGTGAGTACTTTATCGTTTTGAACAGCAGGAGGACCTGGGTAAAATCGAAATTCTGTTTTTACACCTAGTGCATCAGAAACACCTTTAATGATACGTTTCATTAATGCCGGAATCTTTTCACGTGTTTCAGCTTGGAATGTACGGACAGTTCCTTCTAATATTGCTTTTTCGGGAATAACGTTCCACGTATTCCCTGAATGAATGTTTGTTACACTTACGACAGCGTTATGAGAAGAACTAATATTTCGGCTTACAATCGTTTGAAGTGCCATAACGATTTGAGATGATGCAACGATAGGATCGACACCGGCATCAGGCACAGCTGCATGTGTACCAACACCATGGATTTCAATTTCAAATCGATCAACTCCGGCCATTAGTGGCCCATCTTTAATACCAATTGTACCTACTGGTAAATCAGGTTTATTATGCATACCGAAAATAGCTTGCACGCCACGTAAATGCCCAGCTTCAATAACTTTGCAAGCGCCATTACTACTTTCTTCAGCTGGCTGGAATATAAGGCGGACAGTTCCGTTAAGAGAAGATTCTTTTTCCTTTAATAAATAGGCTGCACCAATAATAGCAGCTGTATGAAAATCATGCCCACAAGCATGCATTTTACCTTGTATTTTTGAAGTGTATGGAAGGTCTGTTTCTTCCTGGATAGGAAGGGCATCGATATCAGCACGAAGCGCTACAACCGGTCCTTTTTTATTACCAGAAATTTCAGCGATAACTCCTGTTTCTAAATTGGAATCAATAATAGTGATATTGGCCTCGTCTAACCAATTTTTTATCGCTTTTGTCGTTTCAAATTCTTCGTATGATAGTTCTGGATTTTCATGTAAATGCCGATGAATGGAAATAAGTTTTTCTGTTAATTGATCAGGAATAGATGCCACTTATTATGCCCTCTTTCTTAAGTGAAGTATTTGTATTAATTATACAATAATAAAAGAGAGGATTCTCAAATGAAAATCCTCTCTCGTTTTATGCTGCAACTTTTTTATGAGTATGCTGTTTTCGATAACGCCCACGCATTGCGTATGCAATTTGCGGGATTGCGATACCGATTAAAATAAGTGATACACCGAACCATTGTGAAGATAGTACAGCTTCTTTTAAAACGAATACAGACATAATAGTTGTAACTGGTAGTTCTGCTGCACCAAGAATAGTTGCTAATCCAGAACCGATTTTTGGAATGCCAATTGTAAAGGCAATGGACGGAATAACGATACTAAATATTCCTAATCCTAAGCCGTATTTCCAAAGGCCTTGAGAGATCGCCCCGTTAAAAATAAATGTTGGCGGGAATACGATCATGACTAAAGTTAAAGCGCCAGCCATTAAAAGGACACCACGTGGTAAAGAAGGTACTTCAACGGCAACTTTCCCGCTTACGAAAATGTATGTTGCAAATGTAACAGCAGATAATAAGCCTAAAATGATTCCAGTCGTATCGAAATCACCAGCTGATGTTTCTAATAACCCACTTGATAAAAATGTACCTGCAAGTAAGAAGATTACTGAAATAACTTTTTCTCTTGAAGGTAATGTTTTTGTTGCGACTGCTTCAATGATAATCCCAACCCAAACGAACTGGAATAAAAGTATAATTGCAATAGAAGCTGGTACAGTTTTTAAAGAAGCGTAATAAAAAATTCCAGTAAAACTTGCAGACGTTCCTGCGACGAATAAAATTAACATTTGTTTTAGTGGAACACGATGTCTAGAAAATAGAAGTGTAATAGCAAGTAAAATAATCCAACCGAACAAATACTGGCTACCAATTACCTCTCCAAGTGAAAACCCTTCTGCATATGCAAGTTTAACAAAAATAGCTAAAACCCCATAACTACACGCTCCTAATAAAACTAAAAGAGAATAACGAAGCATGAAAAATTCCTCCCATCTATATGAAATTGTTCCGTAACGGACATATATAACTAGAGGGAAGTATACAAAATTAAAAATGAAGGGTCAAATGAAAGAAAAGTGCAAAATTTTATAGAATAATAATAAAAGTATGATATTTATGCATAATCTTGAAATTAATAATAATTAAAGTATTGTAAAATCAGCTTTATGTTGTATAAAGACAGCATTTGAAAAAAATTTTTAAGGCCAATAGGTGTGAAGTCAATTGTAATGTGCTAATCATTTGAGAAACTGTGGAACCTTTGTTATGTTAGTAACAATTAGAAAGAGTTTCATAATTCAATTGAGATTTTTCTATATAATAGAAGGGAATGAAAACGTTTTATTAGAAAGTGTGTGAAAGGGTAGTTTTTCTTATTGTCATGTTGGAAAAGTGAATTCATGAAATGTCCATAGTATTTTCAATTGTTTTTGCTACAATATTGAAGAGGAGAGGAGTGGAATAATGCAAGATATTAGTATTTTTTTAGCGTTTGGAGCTGGGTTCTTATCATTTATATCCCCATGTTGCTTACCGCTTTATCCGGCATTTTTATCATACATAACAGGTATGTCGGTTTCTGAATTGAAAGAAGAAAATGCAATGCTTCGCAAAAGAAGTATGATACATACAGCGTTTTTCTTACTTGGTTTTTCAATTATTTTTATTGCAATTGGATTTGGTACAAGTTTTATTGGAGGCATCTTTACAAATTATAAAGATTTAATTAGACAGTTAGGCGGTATATTTATCATCGTGTTTGGTCTTATTATTGTCGGTGTGTTTAAACCGAAGTTTTTAATGCAAGACCGTAAATTTACGTTTAAAAATCGTCCGAGTGGTTATTTTGGTTCAGTTTTAATTGGATTGGCTTTTGCTGCTGGATGGACACCTTGTACTGGACCTATATTAGTGTCTGTAATTGGATTAGCTGCAACAAATCCAGAATCGGCAATGATTTATATGATTGCTTACATACTTGGATTTGCTATCCCGTTTTTCGTACTTTCATTCTTTATTACGAAAATGTCTTGGATTAAAAGAAATAGTATGAAATTCATGAAGATTGGAGGATACGTTATGATTGTCATGGGTATCTTCCTATATTTTAACTGGATGACGAAAATTATCGTATATTTCTCAAGTTTATTTGGTGGTTTTACCGGTTTTTAGTATTATTCTGTGAAAATGTTGGAAATACTAACGGAAAAGCATATAATAAAATTATATTTTGCATATAGCCACAAAAAAGGATGAGAAAATATGAACATAGTTCTGTTATCAAGTATCGTTGCTGTTTGTATGGCTGTCGGTGCGATGTTTATTCGTTTAAAAGCAGCTAAGAAACCTGCAACATTGAAAAAAATTATACTTCCCCCATTTTTTATGAGCACGGGAGCGTTGATGTTTGTTTTTCCTGAATTTCGATTAACTCCAGCAGAAATGTTAGAAGCAATTGGCGTCGGTTTGTTTTTCTCTATTTTTCTTATTAAAACATCTAAATTTGAAATTAGAGGACAAGAGATTTATTTGAAGCGTTCAAAAGCATTTGTTTTTATACTAATTGGATTACTTGTCGTGCGGATTGTATTTAAAACATACTTAAGCCAATCTCTTGATTTAGGACAACTTAGTGGCATGTTCTTCTTACTGGCGTTCGCGATGATTGTGTCATGGAGAATTGCAATGTACCGTTCCTTTACGAAATTACAGAAGAAAATGGAAAAAGAAGACGGTTTTTATAATGAAAAAGATATGAAGTTAACGTAAAGAGTGTTATATGTATAAAGAAACAACGTCTGATTAGACGTTGTTTTTTGTTAATCACTGAAAGGTAACTTCCTCAATTCTAGTTGTGATGTATAAATTGTCGACCATCGAAGAAGCAATTTAAGTTTGACGTTATGAATGGACCGATATAAGGAATACTATTTGGTTTGAAGTTTTATCACCGGTAATTGGTGGCTAAGTTAGATTAGGTTGGATCGTATAGGAGACGTTCCTTCATTAACAATTACTCCACTTGATGGTACTGATACAACATGAAAGTGGAATGTTAATGACGAAATTTCACTTAGCTTAAGTGTCTTGAGCCGAATCTAATATTACAAATATAAATGCAACAGGATGAATTGCTGCGAATACAACATATACCTCTGTAAATATTACAGGTACTGGTGATACGATTTATACGAGTGCTGTAGGGTTACAGATAGATTTAGCGAAAGCGAGATTAATTGCTACAAAATCAGTAACTGTAAGTTGAGCTTATAAAAAAGATTGCTATAAAATAGCAATCTTTTTTATAAGGAATAATGGGCTTACTTTGCAAGTAAAGTTTTATAGTTAGAATAATCAATCTCTTTTTCTTGTAGTTTCTTAATTAAAAATTTATGATCACGCTTTGGTGTGGCGATGATATATCCTTTAATAATTAAATCTTGTGTAATTTTAGAGGCATTTTCTTGTAATGCTAGTTCTCCGATTTTGCCAGCAATTTTTGACTTAGCAACATCGCGAAATAATTCCGGAACGGGACTTACTAGTTCTTCTAACAATTGTTTTTGTTCGTCAGCCCATAAGTGTCTTGTTTTATTAATATAGTGATCTTCCCAATCCAAAATGGACATACCGTCTTCTTTTGGCAACCGTTTTAGGAATTTTCTGAACATGAAATATCCACCAATGGACATAAGCCCTAATAATACAACAGTCCAAACGACTATAAACCAACTAAACCATCCTTCAAGCAATTGTATGCCCTCCTTTAACGAAAGCAATATTTTGTATTTTATTTATATTATAAGCAATGAGATTCATAGAAAGCAAGAACGCTTGATCATTTTGACCAAGCGTTGTGATTTAAACGAAGTATAGTTGTTCAACACATAAAATATCATTGTCATTTTCTACATATTCAATGATGAGTGTGCCAACTTTACGATCTTTATCTTCAGTTGTGAAAATAGAGTAAGAAGTAAAACGTGTTGTTGATAGGCCGCTTATATGTGTAGGTAAAGGAATGTAGTCGTTATCGCGGAAGAATTCCATCAGTTCAATATCTTCAAATTCTTTTCGGTCAACTTGTTTGTTTGTATAGCGGCGTTGAAGTTGTTTTAAAGATGCATTCCAAGAAATTGCTTTTGTGTCGTATACCATTGTTCTATCTCCTTACTGTATGTAATTATTAAGAACATACGTTCTAATCTAGTATACTCTTTTTATAAGAAAAGGGAAAGCAAAAAATAATGTAAGCTTGGATTTCCAAGCTTACATTATTTTGCGTCCGTCATAATCTCTATTTTTTATTATAAGTTAGATAAGAATAAGAAACAAGATGATATATATCTTGTTGATAGTTTTCAAAATTCTGTTTATTATTTATGTAATACAGTACAAGGGAATGAGAGGGATGACATACGTAATTTCACTCCAAGGACCGATGGCAAGTGGGAAAACAACATTGGCAAAAAGGTTAGAGCAATATGAGCTTTCAATTATATACGAAAATCCATATCCAATTGTAGAAAAAAGAAAAGAATTACATTTAGATATGAACTCAAAAGAGGGGTTTATTACAAATCAAAAAATGTTTATTGAAGCAAAAATAAAAGAGTTTCAAAATGTGAAAAGCTCAGTCGTGATTTTTGATCGTGGACCAGAAGATATTGAATTTTATACACTCTTTTATCCGAAGATGATAGGGAAAGAGTGGGGTATAGAAACAGAATTAAAAGATGAATTGTATAAATTAAGAGAATGCCGTTCGGATGCAATTTTTTATTTAGATGTTTCGAAAGAGAGTTTGTATGATAGGAGAAATAATGATAGGACAAGAAATCGAAGTACATTTGAGGAACAATTTAAATTAGTAGAAGTTGAAAAAGAATGGTATAAACAATTTCCCGTAACTTATGTGGACACTAATATATTATCAGTGGACGAATTAGAGGCATATTTTATAGGGTGGCTAAGGGAGAAAAGGCTATGAAAAAAATATTATTATTCGTATACCCGACATTTGCAGAGTTTGAAATAACGGTAGCAACAGCATTGCTGAAAAAGAAATATGAAATCATTACAGCGGGTTTAACAAAAGAAATGATTATAAGTGAAACAGGCTTACAAGTACAGCCGCATATAGAATTAAGTGAAGTGCGTGTAGAAGAATATGAGGGGATTATCATTCCGGGCGGAGATGAAATACATATGAAAGAGGCGAAACTGCTTTTTTCAGTTATTCGTCAATTTTCTGAGCAAGGAAAATTAGTGGCAGCGATTTGTGCTGGACCGTATGCGTTAGCAAGGGCAGGTTTACTAAAAGAAATCTCTTATACAGTGACCATAGATTATCAAAAATTAGATTGTTTTCCAGTAGAAAATTTTGTGTATACAGAAGTTGTACAGCACGCAAATATTATTACAGCACAAGGACATGCATTTGTGCCATTTGGACTAGCGATTGCCTCCTATTTTGGAGTAGTGAATGAACATAATACAAATTTTTATAGTGGAAAGGGCAATATAATGATGGAGAATCTTTTACCGGAAAACGTGTAAAAGCTAGCGAATGCTAGCTCTTTTCTTTTTTACATCGATAAATCACTAACGTTTTCGGATCGCGCCATATACCGTTATGAAATGATAAATCATTTTCTATTTCTTCTTTTAGCCATTCCTTCATTTCGGTGTGAAGGGACATATTATCAGGTATATTCAACGACGGGAACATGCTAGAAATATAGTTAACGATTGGAGTTGCATGATGAAAAACAAGTGCATTATGAATAATTGTTTCTTCAACAGTTGAAAAAACAGAGTGTAATAGATCTTTACCATTTTCTAAACAAAATGGAGCTACTGACGGTGATGTTTTTGGTAAATCAAATGTGACTAACATTTTGTTACACATTTCATCTATACGAGGTAATGAAACTTTAGAATTTGTTGTAGCTAAAAGGGCGCCGCCAGGACGAATTATCTTATGGAATCCTTGAATAGTTTTTTCGACATCTTTCATGTGGTATAACATATGCCTTGCGATTAGCAGGTCATAACAATTAGCTTCGAAAGGAAGTTTACTAGCGTCACCGAGTTTCCATTCAATCATATTATTCGTTATAGCAGCTTCAGAAAGCATAGTTTCGGATTGATCAAAACCAGTTAGATGTCCTTTATGACCATTAGTTTGCAAAAGGGAAAGAAATTTTCCGTTAGCACACCCGACCTCTAATATTTTTTCTTCTCCTTGGAGTTGTAAATGTTCAATAACGACTTCATCTACATTCACTTGTTTTTCTTCGTAATGTTTATGCGTATCGATACGTGTTTGTAAATGGTTACTTACGTTGTATTGGCGTTTTACATCATTCATTTTTTCACATTCCACCTTTATGCAAAATTGCTGAATCGCATGTGTTAATACATCTGTTTTATTTAAACCTTCGTAATGGAGTGCGTCTTCAAACCTTGTAAGTAATTTTTCTTCAATTCGAAAATGAATATCTTTTCGCTTCGCCACTGAAATTTCGCCCCTTTGCATCTGTTAGTGAGACTATAGCACGTCTGAAAAAAATCTGTAAATAAATTGTGTACACAAGTACAAGTATGAGAGGGATAAAAAATTGCTTGAATAATATTTTAAACTATTGACGATTTAACCGTTTTCATATATTCTTAAATTAAGTAATATTCAAATAATTCAAAAGAAATGAGAGAGTCACATGCTTCTTCAAGGAACACATCGAATTGGTCGTATGGCCATGCTGTTGGCACTTGCGGATGAGAATGAAAGTCCCGTATTATCTATTCCGAAAGGTTGGAAATATTGTACTGGGAAAGTTGGTTCTATGAATTCGCAAAAAGTAGTAGCAGCAATGGAAACAGCGGCTAAGAGCAACCGAGTTATTGAAACAGATGTTTACAGAGAAACACATGCACTTTATCATGCAATTATGGAAGCTTTGTACGGAGTGACGAGAGGTCAAATTCAGTTAGCAGACGTTCTTCGTACAGTAGGACTTCGCTTTGCGATTGTGCGCGGTACACCATACGACGGAAAAAAAGAAGGCGAATGGGTTGCTGTTGCACTTTATGGAACGATTGGTGCACCTGTAAAAGGATCTGAGCATGAGGCGATTGGTTTAGGAATTAATCACATATGATTTGCCCATAGTCTATTAGTTAGAAGGGGGCCTTATTTTTTAGGACAGAAGTCTGTCTTAAAAAGATAAGGTCCCCTTTTGCCTTTATAAGGAGGAAAAAGAATGATTACGTTAACAGGACACACATTGACAGTTGAAGAAATGAAGAGGTTGTTACTTGAAGGTGAAGGTGTAACAGCTTGCCCAACTAGTATGCAAAAAGTGGCAAATTGCCGCGAAGTTGTCGAGAAAATTGTAGAGGACGGAAAAGTCGTTTACGGTATTACAACTGGATTTGGAAAGTTTAGTGATGTACTTATTCAAAAAGATGATGTAAAAGCACTTCAACACAACTTAATTCAGTCACATGCGTGCGGAATAGGCGATCCATTCCCTGAAGAAGTATCACGCGGTATGTTGATTTTACGAGCTAATACGATGTTAAAAGGAGTATCGGGTGTTAGACCACTTGTTGTAAACATGCTTCTTGAGTTTGTAAATCGTAAAATTCATCCAGTCGTTCCGCAACAAGGATCACTAGGAGCGAGCGGTGATTTAGCACCTTTATCTCATCTTGCTCTCGTTTTATTAGGTGAAGGTGAAGTGTTCTACAAAGGAAAACGAGTTCATGCGATGGTTGCTCTTACAGAAGAAGGACTTGAACCTATTGAACTTGAAGCAAAAGAAGGTCTTGCGTTAATCAATGGTACGCAGGCAATGACAGCGCAAGGGGTTCTTTCTTATATAGAAGCTGAAGCAAGTGCTTATCAATCAGAATTAATTGCATCGATGACAATGGAAGGATTACGCGGCATTATTGATGCATTCGATGAAAATGTTCATAAAGCGCGTGGTTATAAAGAGCAAGTCGAAGTGGCAAGCAGAATTCGTGATATTCTTCATGATAGTAAACTTGTGACAAAACAAGGAGAACTTCGTGTACAAGATGCATATTCACTTCGTTGTATCCCGCAAGTTCACGGTGCTTCTTGGCAAGTTTTAAATTATGTGAAAGAAAAATTAGAAATTGAAATGAATGCAGCAACAGATAATCCACTTATTTTTGATGGCGGTGAAAAAGTAATCTCTGGTGGTAATTTCCACGGACAACCAATTGCATTTGCAATGGACTTCTTAAAAGTAGGGATGGCGGAGCTTGCAAATATTTCAGAGCGCCGTATTGAACGCCTAGTAAATCCGCAATTAAATGACTTACCACCATTTTTAAGTCCAGAACCAGGACTTCAATCAGGTGCCATGATTATGCAATATGCAGCGGCTTCACTCGTTTCAGAAAATAAAACGTTAGCTCATCCAGCGAGTGTAGATTCAATTCCGTCTTCAGCTAACCAAGAAGATCACGTAAGTATGGGAACAATCGCTTCACGTCATGCGCATCAAATTATTCAAAATGCAAGACGTGTTCTTGCAATTGAGATGATCTGTGCGATGCAAGCAGCAGAATATCGCGGAATTGAAAACATGAGTACAGTTACAAAAACGTTCTATCATCAAGGTCGTCAGCAAGTGCCTTCTATTACAAATGACCGTATATTCTCAACGGATATTGAAAATATCGCGCATTGGTTAAAAACGAATTATTCAATAAAGGAAAGATTGGATGTAAATGCAGCACTATAAAACGAGAAAAGGGAGAGATTGAAATGGAAAAAGTACAACAAACAATTCGTGCGGCAAGAGGTACTGAGTTACAAACGAAAGGATGGGTTCAAGAAGCTGCACTTCGAATGTTAATGAACAATTTAGATCCTGAAGTAGCTGAAAAACCAGAAGAATTAGTTGTGTATGGCGGAATTGGCCGTGCAGCTCGTAATTGGGAAAGCTACCATGCAATTGTTGATTCATTAAAAACGTTAGAAAACGATGAAACGTTACTTGTTCAATCAGGAAAACCGGTAGCAATTTTTAAATCGCATGAAGATGCGCCTCGGGTTCTTTTAGCGAACTCAAACTTAGTACCGAAGTGGGCGAACTGGGATCACTTCCGTGAACTAGAGAAAAAAGGTCTTATGATGTACGGACAAATGACAGCGGGTAGCTGGATTTACATTGGGACACAAGGGATTTTACAAGGAACATATGAAACATTTGGTGAAGCGGCACGTCAACATTTCGATGGTTCATTAAAAGGTACTGTAACGATTACTGCTGGTTTAGGTGGCATGGGTGGCGCACAACCGCTTGCTGTAACGATGAACGGCGGTGTTGTAATTGCTATTGATGTAGATAAGCGTAGTATCGATCGTCGTATTGAAAAGAGATATTGTGATAAGTATACAGAATCATTAGAAGAAGCATTGGCTATTGCAAACGAATATAAAGAGAAGAAAGAGCCTATTTCAATTGGATTATTAGGTAATGCAGCAGAAATTTTACCTGAGTTAGTAAACCGTAATATTATCCCTGACTTAGTTACGGATCAAACTTCTGCCCATGATCCATTAAACGGTTATATTCCAGTAGGTTACACAGTAGAAGAAGCAGCGAAGCTTCGTGAAGAAGATCCAGAACGTTACGTACAATTATCAAAAGAAAGTATGAAAAAACATGTAGAAGCAATGCTTGCAATGCAAGAAAAAGGCGCGATTACATTTGATTACGGAAATAACATTCGCCAAGTTGCTTTCGATGAAGGATTAAAAAATGCTTTCGATTTCCCGGGATTCGTTCCAGCATTTATCCGTCCATTATTCTGTGAAGGAAAAGGACCATTCCGCTGGGTAGCACTTTCTGGTGATCCAGAAGATATTTATAAAACAGACGAAGTTATTTTACGCGAGTTCGCGGATAATGAGCATTTATGTAATTGGATTCGTATGGCACGTCAGCAAGTTGAGTTCCAAGGTCTTCCATCACGTATTTGTTGGCTTGGTTATGGTGAGCGTGCGAAATTTGGCCGCATTATTAATGAAATGGTGGCTAATGGTGAATTATCAGCACCGATCGTTATCGGCCGTGACCATTTAGATTGTGGATCAGTAGCATCTCCAAACCGTGAAACAGAATCTATGAAAGACGGTAGTGATGCAGTAGCAGACTGGCCAATTTTAAATGCATTAATTAACAGTGTAAATGGTGCAAGCTGGGTGTCTGTTCATCACGGTGGTGGCGTTGGTATGGGTTATTCACTTCACGCTGGAATGGTTATCGTTGCAGATGGAACAGAAGCAGCGGCAAAACGTATTGAACGCGTATTAACTTCTGACCCTGGTATGGGTGTTGTTCGTCACGTTGATGCTGGCTATGACTTAGCGGTTCAAACTGCGAAAGAAAAAGGCGTTAACATCCCAATGATGAAATAAGGAGGAAGAAACATGCTGGACACTTTACTAATAAATATCGGTCAATTACTAACAATGGATCAAGAAGATGGCTTGTTAAGACAGGAAGCGATGAATACGCTTCCTGTTATTGAAAACGGTGCGGTTGGAATTGAAAATGGTGTAATTACTTTCGTTGGAACAGCGGAAGAAGCTAAAGGATTACAAGCGAAAGAGGTTATTGATTGCGGCGGGAAAATGGTGTCTCCTGGTCTTGTTGATCCGCATACTCATCTTGTATTTGGTGGATCTCGTGAAAATGAAGTCGCGCTAAAACTACAAGGAGTTCCGTACTTGGAAATTTTAGAACAAGGCGGAGGTATTCTTTCAACTGTAAATGCAACGAAACAAGCGTCGAAAGAAGAACTTGTTCAAAAAGCTAAATTCCATTTAGACCGTATGCTATCTTTCGGAGTTACAACTGTAGAAGCGAAGAGTGGTTACGGATTGGATGATGAGACAGAATGGAAACAATTAGAGGCAACTGCACAATTACAAAAAGAGCATCCAATTGATTTAGTTTCAACATTTTTAGGTGCTCATGCAGTTCCGAAAGAGTATAAAGGAAGATCGAAAGAATTTTTACAATGGATGCTAGATTTATTACCGGAAATGAAAGAGAAGCAATTAGCTGAGTTCGTTGATATTTTCTGCGAAACAGGTGTGTTCTCTGTAGAAGAATCAAAAGAATTTTTATTAAAAGCGAAAGAGCTTGGCTTTGATGTGAAAATTCATGCAGATGAAATCGACCCTCTTGGTGGTGCGGAAGCAGCGGCTGAAATTGGTGCAGCATCAGCGGACCATTTAGTTGGCGCTTCTGATAAAGGAATTGAAATGCTTGCGAATTCTAATACAGTAGCAACTTTATTACCAGGAACAACTTTCTATTTAAATAAAGAAAGCTTCGCACGCGGCCGCAAAATGATTGATGAAGGTGTTGCAGTTGCTTTAGCTACAGACTTTAACCCAGGTAGCTGTCCAACTGAAAACATTCAGCTTATTATGAGCATTGCGATGCTGAAACTGAAAATGACACCAGAAGAAGTTTGGAATGCGGTAACAGTGAACTCATCTTATGCCATTAATCGAGGCGATGTAGCTGGGAAAATTAGAGTTGGTCGTAAGGCGGATTTAGTTTTATGGGATGCTTATAATTACGCTTACGTACCGTACCATTACGGCGTAAGTCATGTAAATACAGTATGGAAGAATGGGAATATCGCATATACAAGAGGTGAACAATCGTGGAGCACGGCCACTATTTAAAGAAAAATGCAAAGTTTATCGATCGTGAAGTGACGAAGTGGAGCGAAATGATTAAAAATTGGGAGGAAGGTGTGGAAATATTCGGTGCTGCCTTAATTGGAGCGCCCCTTTCTAAACCATCTATTAGTCATTCAGGAGCATGTTTTGCACCAAAAACAATTCGTTCAATGTTGGATGCATATAGCACGTACGCAATTACAGAAGAACACGATATGAAAGAAAGTGTTCTTCATGATTGTGGTGATATTACGATGCATGTGACAGATATAAAAGAGAGTCATAACCGAATTGCGAAAACAGTTGGTCACTTGACGAAAGTAAATCCGAAAATGATACCAATCGTTCTTGGTGGTGACCACTCGATTAGTTTTCCGAGTATAACTGGTTTTGCAAATAGTAAAGGGAAGGTCGGTATTATTCAATTTGATGCCCATCATGATTTACGTAATTTAGATGATGGTGGTCCATCAAATGGTACACCGTTCCGTAGTTTGCTAGAAAATGATGTGATTACAGGAAAACAACTCGTTCAAATTGGGATTCGTAATTTTTCAAATGCACGAGCGTACCATGAATATGCAAAAGAGCATGGCGTGACAGTGTATACAATGAAAGATGTAAGAGAGCGAAAAATAAAAGATCTTATTTCAGAAAGTATTGAAGTATTAAGAAAACAAGATGTGACTTCTATTTATATTTCTCTTGATATGGACGTACTAGACCAAGCGTTTGCGCCGGGCTGTCCAGCAATTGGCCCTGGTGGGATGGATAGTACAACTTTACTTGATGCAATTGAATTCCTTGGTAAAGAGCCACTCGTTCAAGGGATGGATATAGTAGAAATTGATCCAACTCTTGATTTTAGGGATATGACGAGTAGAGTAGCTGCGCAAGTGATTATGAGTTTTCTTTTAGCGCGAGAAACGATTAGTAAACAGGTTAGTATATAAGCGAAGGATCGTGTGTGAAGTTTTGAAGCAACCGTTTTTGTCATTATATAAAAATACATCGCTACTTATATGTAGTGATGTGTTTTTTTTGTTTTACAAGGTATATAAAATTAGAGAAAATGGGTGTAGAAATGTAACAAAATCGCGGGTTTTTTAGTGTTTCTGTACAGCTTGAATTTTTATGTGTAAATAAATTGACATAGAAAATAATTTTGTGATATTATAAAAATTTTGCTAAAAAAATAAATGTATGTTAAGATTGAGAAGGTTACCATATATGGAGGTGGATTATTTGTTTCAAATTGGCGATAACATCGTTTATCCAATGCACGGAGCAGGTATAATTAAAGCCATAGAAGAAAAGGAAATCTCAGGAGAAAAAAGACAGTATTATGTTATAAAAATGTCGGCTAGTAATATGGAAGTAATGATTCCTATGGGGAAAATATTGAGTTCAAATATACGACCAGTTACAGATATAAAGGCATTAACAAACATAATAGATATTTTTCAGCATGGGGAATCAGATAGATTACTTACGTGGAAACAAAGGTATAAATTGAACACTGATAAAATAAAAACGGGTAAAATACAAGAAGGTGCTGAAGTTGTACGTGACTTATTACGTATGCAGAAAGAAAAAGCACTTAATGCAAGCGAAAAGAAAATGTTAGATAACGCACATGAATTTTTGATTAGTGAGCTGGGATTAATTGAAGGTATCACAGAAAATCAAATAAAAAGCTTTTGTTAAGATTCATTGTAGATAATGTATTACATCCCAAAAAAGATCTTGAATTTTTTGGGAATATAATTATAGAAAATCAATCATTTCAAAGACATTCAACTCTTTCAAACCACTTTTAGAGCATTAACCTCTTTTGTTATTACTACAATTTAATCCATTTTTATTTTTTAATTTCTTTTACGAATGTTCGAAGTTTAATTAAATAACTCGATAAAATAGTTACTTGATTTTTGCAATCCTGATTCACACTGGCACGGACGAGGAGCCGTAAGGATGAAAGAGAGGTAGGGCTTTCATTGTTTTAGGTATATAAGTTATTATTTTTAGAAGAATACTGAACCACTCCCACTTCTATTGTTAAGAGATTTTCCATATGTGAGGAGATAATAATTGTTTATTTTCTTTATTTAAAAGAGATAAACGAATTGTTAGCCTTATATGGTCAACTAAAAAAGGTTTCCTACTTAGGAAACCTTTTTAATTTTATTTATTCCATTTCAGGATATTTTTGTTTTGTTAGTTATCGGGAAAAAGTAAACAAATGTTACTCCATTACGATAATAGGTTTAATCGTTTTTCCTGTTTTAGAATCTTCAAATGCTTGAGCAATTTCTTCAAAAGAATAGAATTGTACAAACTTATCGAATGGGAATAGTCCTTTTTGATAGAAATTAATTAATTTTGGAATGAATAGTTGCGGTACTGCATCACCTTCAACTACCCCTTTAATTGTAATAGCTTTTACGACAATTTCATTTGTTACGTTTAAAGTTAAATCCTTTTTACCAACAGCAACAGTTGCCATTGTACCTTTTACTCGTAAGCATTGAATGGATTGCAGTGTAACAGTATTTACGCCAGTTGTTTCAAATGAGTAATTAGCTCCACCGTTTGTAATTTCTTTAATTTTGGCAACTGGATCTTCGTTTAAGCTATTAATCGTGTGTGTAGCCCCTAATTCCTTCGCTAATTCTAAACGACTATCATGAATATCAATGGCAATGATTGTAGTACATCCAGCAATTTTAGCTGCCATTAAGCCACTAAGGCCAACAGCACCGGTTCCAAATACAACTAGGCTACTACCTGGTTTTGGCTGTAATGAATTTAGGATCGTACCGCTACCAGTCATAATTCCACAACCAAGTGGTCCTAACAAACGTATATCAACATCTTTTGGTACTTTTACAGTATTATTCTCATCAACCACGGCATGGTATGCGAATGAAGATTGGCCGAAGAATTGAGAAATGTCATTATTGTTAAGATCGTGTATAGGTGTTACATGGCGTTTGTTTTTTCCAGAGAAGTTTAATTCAATCATATTTTCGCAAGCAGCAGCATTACCATCTAAGCAATTTTCACAATGACCACAGTAAGCGAATCCAAGTACAACATGGTCACCAGGTGTAACCGATGTTACATTACTTCCCACTTTTTCCACGATACCAGAACCTTCATGTCCTAAAACAACTGGTTTTGGTGTTGGCATTGTACCGTCTAAAACTGTTGCATCTGTATGACATATACCCGAAGCGATAATTTTTACTAATACTTCATCGTCTTTAATATCGTTTAAGTATACTTCTTGCATATTAAAATCTTTTTCAGGTGTAGAAACGATAGCTTTTGTTTTCATTGTTATCCTTCTTTCTAAAAATTAAATAAGAAAAAATACTTTCAACTATCTAGGAGTCTTTTATTAGTTCCTAAAATTTCGTTGGTATAATTTAAAAAACAAATGAATTATTGAAACCTCGTTAGTGTAAGTTTGAACATAGTACATTGGAAACAGGTTCTTTTTGGTTAGTAAATAGTTAAATAATTAATTACCGATATATTCTATAGTAATAAAACTAGAAAAAAAGAAAACATCCACTTAATAAGTATTTTCCTCATCCACTTACTGGACATTAGAATAAACAGCAGATTCCTGAATTTCAGAATCCTTAAAGTTAAAAACGGTTAGTTTTATTATACGAATATTCCTACGTAAGAGCGTATAAATTGACGTTACTATCTAAAAGTAAGTATGATGCGATTATAGTTAGATTTTTTTAGGGGGAAGAAAAATGACAAGTTCAAATAATAAAGCGGCAAGTATTTATGAAGGAACAAATATAAACGCTTGGGGGTCTTTTGAAAATATTGAAGAAACGAAGTTATTTCATCCGATTCAAATTGGATCTTGGTCTCTTCGTAATCGCATAGCGATGGCACCGATGACGAGATGTTTTGCAAATAATGAGACTGGGGTAGTTGGTACTGATGTAGTAGAGTATTATCAAAAACGTGCTGCTGATGGGATTGGATTAATTATTACAGAAGGAATTGTCATTAGCCCGAGAGCAAAAGGGAATCCGGGAGTACCAGGTATTTATACACAAGCGCAAATTGATTCTTGGAAACCTGTTACAGAGGCAGTACATAAAGAAGGCGGAACGATTATTGCTCAAATATGGCATGTTGGACGTATGAGTCATCACGAAATAATTGGTGGTCAAATGCCGCAAGCACCGTCTGCTATTGCTGCGGAGGGTAATGTTCCGCGTTTTCGTAAACCGTTTGATACACCAGAAGCAATGACAATAGAAGAAATAAAAGAAGTTGTCGATCAATATGCACAGGCTGCAAAAAACGCAATCGAAGCTGGATTTGATGGTGTAGAAATTCACGGTGCACACGGATATTTAATTGACCAATTTACTTATGAATTTGCGAATAAGCGTACTGATAAATACGGCGGGGACTTAAAACAAAGGTTAACGTTTATGAAAGAAGTTGTTCAGGCTGTAATTGAAGCAGTTGGAGCTGATAAAACGCTTCTTCGCTTCTCTGCCTTTAAAGGTGATAATCCTACTTATATGTGGGAACATCCTGAACTTGCAATTGAAACGTTTGTAAATATGTTTAAAGAAGTTGGATTAACGATGATTCACCCTTCAACGATGAATTATACGCAAGTTATTGCTGACGGTAAGAATTTTCATCAATTAGTAAGAAAGTATTGGGATAGTACTATCGTAGGAGTAGGTAATTTGAATCCGAAAGAGGCAGAAGAAGCACTGCAAGAAGGAACAATTGATGTAGCGGCGTTCGGAAGACCATTAATCGCTAATCCAGATTTTGTGCAGCGAATTAAAAATGCTGAAAGTTTGGTTGAATATGACGCGAAAGGGCATCTTGCTACATTAATTTGAATAAAGATAAAAGGAGAACACATCAGGTGTTCTCCTTTTATTATGGATTTTCATAGGAGGAAGCGGGATGAGTGAAACGCTACTCGTTATTATTAGTATATTGCTCTTATTGATGTTACTATTAATCATTTTTTTTATTATTACATTTTTTATTAAAAAA
Organism: Bacillus sp. MYb56; assembly: GCF_002976445.1. Classification (NCBI taxonomy): domain Bacteria; kingdom Bacillati; phylum Bacillota; class Bacilli; order Caryophanales; family Bacillaceae; genus Bacillus; species Bacillus sp. MYb56. The sequence continues at coordinate 185,007 of NZ_PCOH01000005.1, read as the reverse complement.
CGGACGCATCATTCTATATTAAAGTTACATCCATACTTAGGAAGGATGCGTTATTTACTTGAAAAGATAGGACCGGAATTTAGGCAATATTGGTTTGATCATGATACGGATGGAAAGCCCTTTTCACGTTATGATTTTCAAAGTGTAATGTTTCTAGCAAAATACCGTTCAGAAATACTCGGTTTTGGATCAAAACGAGATTTTGATGCATCTGGATATTATATCGCTAATACATTATTTCCGAAATTAACAGATGAATTAAGTGTGAATGTAACGAAAGAACGTGAAGGGAAAAAGTATGTGATTCATAAAGAAGGGTTATTTTCACGAAGAGAAAAATTGACAGCGGATACAACGAATCTTTGGTTATATGAAGAAGACGATGCAATTATCGTCGGTGAAAACCGCAAATATCCGTGGAAACTGTATGGCATGTTTGGCGCATCAGCAACTTCTTACGGTGCGATTGGAGAAAATTATATTTTGGCAAGTGGATTTGGCGCGAAGATGGCTGGCGGTTCGTGGATTAATACGGGGGAAGGTGGTGTAATACCGGAACATTTACATACCGGTGCAAATATCATTGCCCAAATTGGTCCGGGATTATTTGGATACCGTGACGAGGACGGGAATTTTTCGATGAAGGAATTTATGGAGAAGGCGAAAGAAAGTAATATTAAAGCGTTTGAATTGAAATTTGGGCAAGGAGCAAAAATACGTGGTGGTCATTTAGAAGGACAGAAGGTAAATGAGAAAATCGCTTCCGTTCGGAAAGTACGAGAAGGAGAAACGATTAATTCGCCAAATCGTTTTTCATTTATTAGTAGTGCCGCAGAGGCTTTATATTTTATTCAAGATTTACAAGAAAACGGTGGTAAACCAGTGGGCATGAAAATTGTAATTGGTCAACAGAAGCCTTTGGAAGATTTATTAAAAGCAATGAAAGAATTAAACATCTATCCAGATTTTATTACAATCGACGGTTCAGAAGGTGGATCAGGGGCAACATATAAATCGATGGCAGATAGTATGGGGCTTCCGCTTATACCGGCATTACTTACATTTATTGATACAGCAAATCATTACGGTGTCAGGGATAAATTAAAGGTGTTTGCCTCCGGGAAATTAATCACGCCAGATAAAGTAGCGATTGCTTTAGCTATCGGTGCAGATGCCGTAAATTCAGCACGTGGATTCATGATGGCAAGCGGTTGTATTATGGCACTTCAATGTAATTCAGGGCAATGCCCATCGGGGGTTGCAACTACGAATCCACACTACCAAAAAGCATTAGATCCGTATGAGAAAAAATGGCGAGTAATGAACTATGTTATTAGTATGAGATATAGTTTGTTTTCATTAGCGGCAGCAGCGGGAGTAAAGAGCCCGCGCCATTTAACGAGAGAGCATATTGTGTTTAAAGATGAGGTGGGGCGGATAGTTCCTCTTTCAGAATTGTTTCCTACTAGTAAATAGAAGATAAGCTATGTTTAATACATTAAAAGTCATACATTCGTATGGCTTTTTTCTTTTAAAATTCAACTAATAAACGAATGAAAATAAGGTGTGAAAAAACGCTATTTTATTTTCTGATTATTTTTACTTTAATTTCTTTTAAAAACCGGGTAATCCACTGGGATAAAGGCGTTTATAAAGGTTTTCACATGTAGTGAAAAGGGCTTGTTCACTTGAAAGAACAAAAAATGTTTGTTAAGGTAGGGAACCATAAGCGAAAACAAGAAAATAGAAAAAGTCATTTTTCGAAATTTTGAATGGCTTATGTAACTAAGGGAGAGATTTGGTGAAGATTGAGATTATGGTTTCGCTTGCTATTTATATGGCAGGTATGTTGTATATCGGCTATTGGTCTTATAAGAAGACATCCGATTTATCAGATTATATGTTAGGGGGAAGGGGACTCGGTCCAGCAGTTACAGCTTTATCAGCTGGTGCTTCTGACATGAGTGGTTGGATGCTAATGGGATTACCTGGTGCGATGTATGCAACAGGATTATCAAGTGTATGGATTGCGATAGGTTTATTAATAGGTGCTTATGCAAACTATTTAATTCTTGCCCCGCGTTTGCGAACGTATACAGAAATGGCAAATGATTCAATTACGATTCCAGATTTTTTAGAAAATCGGTTTAAAGATCGTACGAAAATACTTCGTTTTGTCTCCGCTATCGTCATTTTAGTGTTTTTCACATTTTATGCGTCAGCTGGTTTAGTTTCAGGTGGACGTTTGTTTGAGAATTCTTTCAATCTTGATTATAAAATTGGTTTATTTGTAACTGTCGGTGTCGTTGTTGCTTATACATTATTCGGTGGCTTTTTAGCAGTAAGTTGGACCGACTTTGTGCAAGGTTGTATTATGTTTATTGCTCTTGTGTTAGTGCAAATTGTAGCTTTTACAGATGTCGGTGGTGTAACAGAAACATTCAATACGATTAAGCAAGTTGATGCATCGCATTTAGATATGTTTAAAGGTACTACAATTCTTGGTATTATTTCATTTTTAGCATGGGGTCTTGGGTATTTTGGTCAACCGCATATTATTGTTCGCTTTATGGCAATTACCTCTGTTAAAGATTTAAAAACTTCTCGTAGAATCGGTATCGGTTGGATGACGATTTCAATTATAGGTGCAATGCTTACTGGTCTAATTGGTATTGCTTATTACGCTAAAAATAATGAGAAATTACAAGACCCAGAAATGGTCTTTGTAACATTCTCAAACATTTTATTCCATCCGTATATTACTGGATTTTTATTGTCAGCTATTTTGGCTTCGATTATGAGTAGTATTTCCTCGCAATTACTCGTTATTTCAAGTGCTGTAACGGAAGATTTCTATAAAACATTTTTCCGTCGTAACGCAAGTGATAAAGAACTTGTATTTATCGGTAGACTGTCAGTATTAGTAGTAGCTATGATCGCAGTTGTTTTAGCGTATCATCCAAGTGATACAATTTTAACACTTGTCGGTTATGCTTGGGCAGGATTTGGTTCAGCATTCGGACCCGCCATTTTATTAAGTTTATATTGGAAGAGAACGAACAAATGGGGCGTTCTTGCTGGTATGATTGTAGGTGCAGTAGTTGTTATTACTTGGGTACAAATTCCAAGTTTAAAAGCGACTATGTATGAAATGGTACCTGGATTCTTCTGTAGTTTATTAGCTGTTATAGTTGTAAGTTTATTAACGAAAGAACCAGTGAAAGCAATTCATCGTGAATTTAACGAGATGGAAGCAGTGTTGGAAGAGGAAACGAAATAATTAGCGAAGAGAGTAAATGCTAACTAGCATTTACTCTCTTTTGATTTAAAATGAAAATAAGTGCTTGTTGACAACTAAAAGTAAGTAACTTATAATAAATATTGAGTTCGAGATAATTTATTTCCGAATAAAGATTTTAGATGGAGTAAATATTTTTTTGGAATTATCTCGAATTCGAGATGAATTCAGTGATATAGAAGATAATGCGTAATTTCACAGCTTATATCTCGAATTGAAGATAAAATCATAACGATGGATTTTACTTTGCAGTATGGACAAAATGAATAATGAATTTTAATGTATAAAAGTTTTTAAAATGAAATAAAAAGGGGCGGAGAAAATGGAAAAGAAAACAATGGGAATTCATCACATTACAGCAATCGTAGGACACCCACAAGAAAATGTAGATTTTTATGCAGGTGTATTAGGATTGCGTTTAGTAAAACAAACAGTGAATTTTGATGATCCAGGTACGTATCATCTTTATTTTGGTAATACAGGAGGAAAGCCTGGAACAATTATTACGTTTTTCCCATGGGCAGGTGCTCGTCAAGGTATTATTGGGGACGGTCAAGTAGGCATTACGTCTTATGTCGTACCAAAAGGTACAATGGAGTTTTGGGAAAATAGATTAGAAAAATTCGACGTACCGTATACAAAAATGACTCGGTTTGGAGAACAGTATATAGAATTTGATGATCCACATGGTTTGCATATAGAATTAGTTGAAAGAGAAGAGGGCGAATTAAATAATTGGACTTTTGGGGAAGTTACGCCAGAAGTAGCAATTAAAGGATTTGGCGGTGCTGTTCTTTTATCTGCACAACCTCAAAAAACTGCTGAATTGTTAGAGCATGTTATGGGTCTTGAGAAAGTAGGAGAAGAGGGAGAGTTTATGCGGTTCCGTTCTTCTGCTGATATTGGAAATATTATCGATTTGAGATTATCAACAATTGGACGTGGACAAATGGGTGTTGGTACAGTTCATCATATTGCTTGGAGAGCGAGTGATGATGCTGATCAATTAGACTGGAAAGAGCATGTGTCTCGCTTTGGATATGGTGTAACACCTGTACAAGACCGAAACTATTTTAACGCAATTTATTTTAGAGAACACGGCGAAATCTTATTTGAAATTGCAACAGATCCTCCTGGTTTTGCCCATGACGAATCTTTAGAGACGATGGGTGAGGAGTTAAAATTACCGGATCGATATGAACAACATAGAAAACAAATTGAACAGACACTCTTACCATTTGAAGTGAGAAATCTAGATTAAAGTGATTGAAAGGGGAAAAGGAATATGATGAAACATGTTTTTCAAAAAGGAAAAGATACGTCAAAACCAGTGTTGTTATTGCTTCATGGTACAGGAGGAAATGAATTAGATTTATTACCGCTTGCAGAAAGAATTGATCGGGAAGCTTCTGTATTAAGTGTTCGTGGAAATGTATTAGAAAATGGGATGCCTCGTTTCTTCCGCCGATTAGCAGAAGGTATTTTTGATGAAGAGGATCTTGTTTTCCGTACGAAGGAATTAAATGAATTTTTAAATGAAGCAGCAAAAACATATGAATTTGATAGAGATAATATCGTAGCTGTTGGGTATTCAAATGGAGCAAATATTGCGGCGAGCTTATTATTCCATTACGAAAATGCATTAAAAGGTGCAGTCCTTCATCACCCAATGGTGCCTAGAAGAGGAATACAATTACCTAATTTAGCAGAGAAATTCGTATTTATCGCTGCTGGAACAAATGATCCAATTTGTTCACCTTCTGAGTCAGAGGAATTGAAGATGCTATTAGAAAATGTAGATGCTAATGTAACAATGCATTGGGAAAATAGAGGACATCAATTAACGATGAATGAAGTAGAGAAGGCAACAGAATGGTATGAAAAAATATTTTCACATGCATAAATAGTAGACTAAATCGAGTGTAAAATCATAAAGATTTTATACTCGATTTTTTTGTTGTAATTTAAGGGGTTAAAAGAGAATAGGAAAGTTATGTTAAAATATAAAGAAAATGTAGAATAATGGAGGGGGACTATTAGATGTCAAACTACGAAAATGAAGAAATGCTAACGGGAGGGAATGTCTCAAACGTATATCGTTCGGAAGATACTGTTCGACGAGAATTAAAGAAAGGCAGTACCCGAATTCATAAGCTATTAAACCATTTGGAAAACAAAGGTTTTAGTTATGCACCAAAGTTTTTAGGTATTGATGATAAAGATAGAGAGGTATTATCATTTATTGAAGGAGAAGCTGGTAATTACCCTTTAAAAGAGTACATGTGGTCTAATGATGTTTTAAAAGAAATAGCGAAGATGCTCCGTCTTTATCATGATGCTGTGAGTGATTTCCCGTTATCAGATGATTGGAAACCGATGGATAATACTCCAAATAAAATAGAGGTTGTATGCCACAATGATTTTGCAATATACAACATTATTTTTAATAACGAAAAACCAGTAGGTATTATTGATTTTGATGTTGCTGGTCCTGGACCCAGACTTTGGGACATAGCCTATACTCTTTACACTTGTGTCCCATTAAGTAGAGTTTATTATAAGGAAACAGGTGCGGCGGTTTATTATAATTCATTACAGCATGCAGACCGCATAAAGCAAAGAGTTAAATTGTTTTTTGAGTCCTATAAAAGTGATGGCATCGCCGAGGATTATTTGGAGATGGTACTTCTACGATTAGAAGGATTATGTAAATACATGAAAAGAAAAGCACTAGAAGGCGATATGAACTTCCAAAAGATGATAGATGAAGGGCATCTTGAACATTATGAAAATGATATTCAGTTTATTCGTAAACATGGAAAAGAGTGGATTTAATAAAATAAATCGTATACAAAAATAAAGCTCAGAGTCATATAGGGACTTTGAGCTTTTTAACGTATTAGTGTAGATGTTTTCCACAATAACTCGACTACTTATAACAGATGTCTTTTACTATATTAATGTAGCATAGTTAAGAGTTTGTTACAGGCTGAGCTGTAGCAATCGGTAATTGGATATCGACAGTTGTTCCTATGTTTAATTCACTGGAAATGAATAATTTTCCGTGATGCTCTTGAATGATTTTATAGCACATCATTAAGCCAAGGCCAGTTCCTTTTTCTTTCAAGCTATAAAAAGGTTCACCAAGACGAGCCATGCGCTCTTCGGGAATCCCACAACCTTCATCCATAATGCGTATTGAAACAAAATCATTTTCTAACGAAGTTGTTTGAATGAATATGTTACCACCATCAGGCATCGCCTCGATTGCATTTTTTAATATGTTAATCAAAACTTGTTTTAATTGATTACCATCACATTGAATGTCAGAAATATAATCGAAATGATCCATGATGATATGAACGCTATGCATAATTGCTGTTGGTAAAATAAAAGTTACAACTTCTTCAATTAATGTTTGTACGTTGCATGTATGAATAGATAACACTTGTGGTTTAGACATCGCCATAAATTGGCTTGTTATAGATTCCATTTGTGAAATCTCACTCAACATAACGTCCACATACCATTTATTTTCCTCATTTATTTCTGGATGTAATAACGTTAAAAATCCTTTTAATGAAGTGAGCGGGTTTCTAATTTCATGGGCAATTCCAGCTGTCAGTTGTCCGACTACTGCAAGTTTTTCGGATTTCCGTAATAACTTTTCAGTTTCTTTTAGTTCGGTAACGTCTCTTCCCATCACTATAAGACCTTTGCGTGAGCCATCAGGATGGAAGAGTGGAACTTTTGAAATGCTTAAAACTAGGTCGAAATCATTTCTATGTATAATAAATTCCTCTCCGTGAAGAATTTGTCCTTTTTGCCATGTTAGTTCATCGACTTCTTCACAATGCAAAAAAGATTCGCGGTATGCTTCGTTATATTGAATGAGTTCATTATCTCTTTTTCCATGATAAGGAACGTTATGGAAATTGAAACAAGAAAGCGCATAGTCATTCGCTTCAAGCCAGCGTCCTTCATGATCCTTAAAAATAACAAATGCAGGCATTGAATTCATTAATGTGCGTAATCGTTTCTCACTCTCTTGTAATACTTTCTCAATTCTTTCTGATTTTTCAAGGGGTTTCATAATGGCGTATACACCTGTTAAACGGTTTTTAACAAAAATAGGAACTAATTTTGTTACGACATCTAGTAAATATCCGTCTTTATGATAAATAGAGACGATATACTCTTTTTGATTGTCAGCTGCAGCATTTTTTATGTATTGTAGCACTTGATCAGAAATATGTGCTTCTAAAATAGAAGTGATTGTTTTTCGCTCTAATTCGTTAGAAGTATAACCTAATATTCTTTCCGCAGAGGGGTTAATATGTAAAATAACTCCTTCTAAATTCAATGAAATAATACTATCAGGGTTATGTTCAAAAAGAGATGCATACATTTCTGCTAAAGAACGATTTTGTATATGGTTTCGCAAGCGCTCCGATACGTTTGGGTGACGCTTTTTTTGAGTAGATGAATGTTTTTTACGACTCATAATATTTCCTCCGTACAACTAGCATCTAAAAAAGATGAATCTAGTACTAACTATAATATAGGTGCAATGTGTATTTCTATAAAAAATGGAAATTATATAATAAATTTTCTTTTTTATTTTTAGTGGAAGGTAAAAAAGGGTAGTAATAAGAGAATCTTATATTGCTTTATTAATATTTTCTAAGTTACATGAATGTATTTTCGTTATAACATTAGAATAGAAGAGGGGGAAGGAATATGAAAAATTATATTCAAGGAATTGATCATGTACAAGTAGCGGCGCCAGTAGGATGTGAAGAAGAAGCACGAGAATTTTATGGTAATAAAATTGGTATGGAGGAAATCCCAAAGCCAGAGGAATTAAAGAAGCGTGGTGGGTGTTGGTTTAAGTGTGGAAATCAAGAGATTCATATCGGAGTTGAGCAAAATTTTAATCCAGCTAAAAAAGCGCATCCAGCTTTTTATGTTTTGAAAATTAATGAATTTAAACAAGGGTTAATAAAGCAAGGTATTGAAGTAATAGATGATCATGCGCGACCAGATGTAATCAGATTTTACGTGTCAGATCCGTTTGGAAATCGAATTGAATTTATGGAAAATAAAAACTAGGTGAAGGTCCACCTAGTTTTTTACACTTTTCTAAACAATCCTAATACTTCAACAGTCTCCGTAATATTAACGAATGCATGAGGATCAATTTCCGAAATCGTTAGTTTCATACTTGCTAATTCTTCACGTGAAACGACTGTCATAAGTACACGTTTTTTCTCGTTTGAATAAGCACCTTCACCATCAAGTAACGTAATTCCACGTACTACAGTTGAAAGAAGCTTTTTTTTCATTTCTTCTGCTTGATTTGTTACAATCATAAGTGTAACTTTACGATGTTTCGTATGAACGGCATCAATTACTTTACCAGTTACATAAATTGAAAGTAAGCTTGTAAGGGCAACATCCCAAGTGAAGAAAAATCCTGCAATGACAACAACAACAGTATTTAATGCAATGAGGAATCCACCAAGTTTAATATCTCGCTTACGAGATAACAACATACCGATAATATCAAATCCACCAGTTGAACCATGGCAGTTAAAGACAAGACCAATACCAGCTCCGGCGATGACACCGCCAAATACAGATGATAAAAGTGGATCTGTTGCTACGACTTTTACTGGAACATAGTATAGTGCAACAGATAATACAATTACAGAAACAACCGTGTTAAAAATTACTTTTTTTCCAAGACCTATGTATCCTAAAATAAGGATAGGTAAGTTCAATACAAAGTTAATAATACCTGTGTTTACAGGGGTTACAATCCCTAAAATAATAGCAATTCCGCCAATTCCACTACTTAAAATTTTATGGGGGATAAGGAAAAGATTAAAGGCAATTGCGATAATAATAGAACCAAAAATAACACCAAGAAATCTGACCATCTCTTTCCCGTCCTTCACTAAATAATCATATTATTTCAAGATTATATATGAAATTGAAAGTTTTTTGGGAAAACAGTTTATTTTGGAAAATTAGATTAATCTAAATAGTTCGAGTGTTTGATAAATTAGGAGGGGATACAGATATGAAGATAACGACGTATCAACAGAAGAGTCCTTTAAAACAAGAGTGTGAGGATTCATTTTTTTGTAATGAAGATAAAATGATTTACGGTGTATGCGATGGAGCAACACCGTTAGTTCCATTTTGTGATGAAGAAGGACATAATGGAGCATACATCGCTTCACATTTATTTTCAAGTCATTTTACTTCGCTACGAGAGATCAATAGTTTACAAGATGAAGTTGCAAAGGCGAATGAATTATTGCAAAACAAGATGCTAGAGTACAAGGTTGATACGAGAAAAAAAGACCATCTTTGGTGTACATGTATTGCAGCAGTTCAAATAGAAGGCGAAAAACTTGAATATGCACAGTTAGGTGATTGTATGATCGTTGCAATACTTCAAAATGGAGCGATGAGAGTATTAACGAAAGATACGGTTCAAGGAATTAGTAAACGTGCAAAAAAGAAGAGAGAGGAAGATAGAGAAAAGGGATTACCTATACCTGAGGAACACGTTTTTCAAGATGTTCGGGAGCAGTTAAAATACAATCGCTATCTTGCAAATATGCCAAACGGCTACTCAGTTGCAAATGGGATGAAAGAAGTTATGGATTATTTACAATATGGTGAATTACAGGTAGCTGAAGTAAGTGGGGTTTTTATTTGTTCAGACGGATTGTTTCACCCCGAGTGGTCGTTAGAACAAACTGTAGCATATATAAGAAAAAATAGTATAAAAGAATATGTAGCAATCATTGAAAGGTTAGAAGGAGAAAATAGAATAAGACCAGATGATAAAACAGTTATTATAATTGATTTTTAAGGGGAGGAAGTTCAAATGGAAATTAAATGTGCAAATTTAACATTTCAAAATGAGTTAGTTCCTTTAGAAAAAGTAAATAAACTGATCATCCACCATACGTCAGAAGATGGCTGGGATGTGTATAAAACTCACGAATTTCATCAAAAGGTAAGAGGATGGAGCGGGATTGGTTACAATTATTTTATTGAAGAAGATGGAACTGTAGTCGAAGGACGAGGTTTACATATTGGAGCACATGCGACAGATAATAATAGTGATACAATTGGAATATGTATGACGGGGAATTTTGATAAATATGATCCAACTACTGCACAAATGAATTCATTATATTCTTTATGTAAAATGTTTATGAAGCAGTTTGCCATAGAGAAAGGAAATATACTCGGCCATAGGGAGTTAGAAGGGGTTACAAAAACTTGTCCAGGAAATCGCTTTTCTATGGTAGAGTTAAGAAAAGTATTATCTTAAATATAAAGGAGTAACGAATGATGATGAACATAAAAATACCGACTGATAAAAAAGAAGAGCTTGTAGCACAAATTCAGCAATTTTTCGTTGAAGAAGATTTAGATGAAATTGGACGTTTCCAAGCAGAACGTTTAATAGAGGAAATGATTAAATTAGTTGGACCATTTGCATACAATCAAGCAATTGGAGATGCAAGAAAGCTTGTAAGTGAGAAATTAACGAATATTGAAGAAGATTTGTATGTGTTAGAGAAGAATGAGGGTAAATAAAAAGAGCTATTTTGGTCGTCTTCCGTCAATTATAAAATAAGTATATGCCACGGCTTTTTTCCGATGTTTTGTTTGGAAAAGGCCGTGAAATTGTTTTTGGACATATAAAATAAACCTCTTTTTTTCCAAAAGGGACCCTAGAATTAAAAAAACGTTATTCTTTCTAAACAAGCTAGATGAGAAAGAATAACGTTTTTTTTGATTGAGATTAAAAATATATTATCTTAATTTTATCTTTTTTTAATAATTTATTTATGGGCAATTTATAGTTGCTATTTATAATTCCTATATATAACAGCTATGGATACTACGAAAAAGAACTTTGGAGGTGTAACCAATTAGCTGTAATCAAAATTTAAAACATGAATTGCTCACATAGAATCTTCTTTTGGAAGATAAGTGGTGTAATTCTTTGTTAAATGAAGGAAGGGATTGGGAAGTTATGAATAAAACAATTTTAAAAACATGTATCATATCAGCAGTTTTAGGTGGAAGTCTATTAAGTGAAAAGAATGGAGAGGTGAAAGCAGAGGAGTTTACACCACAAACGAATCATACTGGTGTATTCAAAGATGTTCCAAAGGGGCACTGGGCATATGAGGCGATTCATCAATTAACAGGTGAGAAAATTATTTTTGGCTATGATGATGGAAGATTTGGTTTTGGAGATAACGTAACACGCGAACAAGTTGCAGCTTTAATGTATCGTTATTTTAATATGGCAGAAAACAAAAATTATCAGAACCCATATGGGGACGTAAGCGAAGATTCGACAAGCTATATAAAGGAAATTTTATCTTTAACAGAAATGGGCGTTTTTACGGGTGACGAGCATGGGAACTTTAGACCGAAGGCATCCTTAACACGTGCAGAAATGGCACAAGTTCTTACAAATGCTTTTCATTTAAAGGCAAAGAGTGATCATACTTTTAATGACGTTTCAACGAACTCATGGGCAAGAAATGCAATTAGTGCTGTTCAAACAAATAATATTGCAAAAGGAGTAGGAGGAGGGAAATTTGCTCCAAGTATGGATGTGACACGTGAACAGTACGCACAATTTTTATACAATGCAATACAAGAAACTCAACAAACTCAACAAACGAAAGGGCAACTACTAGCTAGCATACTTGGTGAAACAAATTGGAAAGGGACAAAAGTCTATGACAAAGATCATAATGATGTAACGAAAGAAAATCAAAATTTCATCGGGCTTGCAAAATATGATGCTAAAACTGCAAGGTATGAATTTTTTAATGCAAGTACAGGAGAGAGTCGTAATGATAGCGGTGCCTTTTTTATAACGAATGATGGAAAGAAAAGAGTGTTAATTTCTGAAACGCAAAATTATCAAGCAGTTGTTGAATTAACGCAATTAGACAAGGAGAAATTTACATATAAAAGAATGGGGAAAGATGCAAAAGGGAACGATGTAGAAGTGTTTGTTGAACATGTTCCTTATCAAGAAAAAGAGCTTTCTTTTACCCGATCTGATAAAAATTTAGAAAGCTCGACGGGGAAAATAGTTACAGACGTTGATGGAGATGAAATCTTATCTAGTACTCTATGGAACGGAACAGTGGTATTAGATGAACAGGGTAATAATGTAACAAAGTACAACTCTAACTTAATCAGTCTAGCAAAATATGATAAAAATACAAATAAATATGAGTTTTTCAATATGAATACAGGGATAAGTCGTGGGGATTATGGTTTCTTCGATGTTGTACATGACAATAAAATAAGAGCTCACGTTTCGTTAGGAAATAATAAATATGGTGCGGTCCTTGAACTTACAGAGTTAAATAAAGATAAATTTACGTATACAAGAATAGGGAAAGATGTGAATGGAAAAGATATAAAAATCTTTGTTGAGCATGAACCGTATACAGGTGACCTAAAACCAAATTTCACAAAGTAAGATGTAAAAGTAATCTTATACTCTAGCAAAGGCATTATGTTAGAAAATGTTAGTAAGGAAAAACCTGAGTGATTAGGATTAGGTAATTATACAATAGAAGTAAAATAGTTCTTTATAGACAAATAGATGCCTTGAGGCATCTATTTGTCATTTTAAAATGATCTTATGGGTAAATGTAAAATACAAACTCTCTTACTTTCTCGGTTGTATTTTCATTTTTGAGTAGCTGACAATCTTCTCAGATCTAGTAACTTACTACTTGCACGACCATACATCGTGGCTCTTTTTTATTTGTTCTCTTTATATTCATGTATTTTCTCTTTTACATTACCGACAGTATCTTTAGCAGTGCCTTTCACCTTATCCCATTTTCCCTCGGCTTGTAATTTTTTATTGTCAGTTACTTTCCCGACAACTTCCTTTACTTCACCCTTTACCTTATCAATAGCACCTTCTACTTTTTCTTTTAAACCATGATCATGTTTAGTCATACATTTCTCCTCCTTGTAGTTTGAGTAGAATTCTCTTTTCATATTGCAAGTTGAATGATGTATCTAGTAATAGCGTAACAAATTTAGTTTGAATATTCAAATGAGTAACAGGATAGAAAGGTAATTGTCATAAAATGTATACATTCGTAATGGAAAGAAAAAGAAAGTTAATTATATGTCTTTCGCAGTCCATATTGATTTTGTATAAGCAATTTTCATATGGGCACGTTCCATATTATTTTGACTGCCGCTACCGAATCTTGCTTGTCCAACTATTAAATTACAATTGGATTCAAGAGCGGTCTCAATTCGTTTTTGAATTAATACGGTATGACAACCTTTACGTTGAAATTCTGGCAAAGTAGCAGAAGCAGCTAATGAAGCAACACCTTTATTTATATAAAGTACCCCTATACTAGCAGGAGTGTTTTGAACTTCGGTTATGAAAAAATGCCAGCCGGATTTATTGTAGAGAATTTCGTTATTTTGGTGCACACCATATTTTGTAAAGGATGGCATGTTAAATCCACGTACATATATGTCTGCAAAAATATCAAATTCATTTTCTTTTAGTTGGCGTACTGAAATGTTAGAAGGCAGCAGCGATGAGTCTTCTCTTGGTAAACTATATAAAGCGGTATGGAAGCTAGATTGATAAAAATCTTTTTGAGATAAGTATTGAAATAATTCAGTTGCACCTTGCGCTGGTGTAATTTCAAAACGGCAAGGGATTTGTAGTGATTGATAATAAGCGATGATTTCATCTATCTCATCTGTATTTGTAAATGTAATGCCCTTTACTGTATTAGAAGCAGGACCAGCAATTACTTTTGATGAAAAGGCAGTGGCACTCCCGAACTTTTTCGTTTGTACTTGCATTGGGTTGCCGCTTATTGTTTGTAGTGCCTCTAATCTAGAAGAAAGCATATGTATTTCTGCGTTTTCAATTTCTTGTGCTGTATTGACTGTCATAATTGTACTCATACGATTCCTCCGTCAATTAATATAGTTCATAGTACATATACGATTTTTCTTCTGAGATTCCTGTTGAAATGTAAGAGAATAAGAGGTTTTTTGGAAGGGGAATGGAAGCGAACTGTCGAAGGGAGTGGAAACAGATTAAAGGTGGTGCTCTCATGAAACAGAAAGACGTGCAGACATGCTCTCATTGCGGTTCTCAAAACATAGGAGAAGGTGAGTTTATCGGTTATGCACAAATACGGAAAAAGGAAACGATGTTCACATCTTCACCAGTGGATGCTTATATTTGTACAGATTGCGGGAATATCCTTTCATTAAAGGTACGGAATTATGAAAAGTTTAAGCAGAAGCCGTTATGATTGTTAAGAAGTGGTAATATAAAACGTCGTATACGAAAGATCTTACATTAAGTTAATTTAATATAAGTGACATTTTACATATATATGAGTACGCCTTAAAAAAAGAGATAAAAACATATACTGTATGAGATGCTCATCATTCATTACATGAAGCAGAAACATATATAGAAGAAAAAGTAGTCATCTTAGAATGGTTCATAACGAAAACTCCTTTAAATGAATAAAGGAGTTTTTTTATTTTTTATAACAATAATTCCCTTTAATTGTTATAATTGGTCATTGAGAGTAATTATTTTATTAACGCCATAATTATAGAAGAAAAACAGCTAAATCGTATTTAAAACCGCTATATAACACAATCGCAACCGTAAGTTGACAAAGTGCAACCGCAGGAAGATAGAGATAAGGGCAATGTTTACATACAATTTAGGTAAGAAAACAAAGGGGGACACACATATGGGATTTGGTGAAAAGCTTTTTAAATTAAGAAAGGAAAAGGGTCTTTCTCAAGAAGCGTTAGCTGAAAAATTAAACACAACAAGGCAAGCAGTTAGTAAATGGGAAAACGGTCAAGGATTTCCTGAAACTGAAAAGTTAATAATGATTGGAAATGTATTTGAAGTATCACTCGACTATTTATTAAAAGAAACTGCTGAGCAAAGTAATGAAAATGTGGATGGCTATTACGTAAGTCAGGAAATGGCAGAAGGGTATATAGTGTATGGGCAAAAAATTTCTAAATATATTGCGTTAGGATTTAGCTTGCTTATTTTATCTACAATACCGTATTTATTATTTAAAGAAAATGCAACAATGTCTACATTCCTTGTCATTATCATTGCTGTCCTTGGAATTGGAGCAATGATGGTACCTGTAACTATAGAAGAGAGTCGATACAATGTATTAAAAAAAGAAGAATTACTATTTGATCCAAACTTTTTAAAAGAATTGACAAAAAGATATGCGACTATTAAAAAGAAGTATGCTGCAGTAGTAATTGTTGGACTTTGTTTCATAGCAGCAGGAGCGATACCATTTTTATTTGAGAAAAAACGAATTACTTCAGGAGAGCTCGTGCAGTATTATCCTTATTGTGTTGTACTTATTGCTATCGGGTTTTATCTTTTTGTTCGTGTTTTAGGAGTGTTAGAGACGTATCGGATTTTAGTAGAAAATAAAGAATATAGTAATCGTGTCATTTTTAAATTAAAAAAGAAAGTAAGAAAAAAGGTAGATAGTTTATAAAAAATAAAAAACATGTTTCGAATCAATGTATTCAAAACATGTTTTTTATCGTTCTGAATTATTTCCAAAGAAATAATTCAGAAAATACAGAAAAAATATCGTAATTATTTGTAGAAGTCTGTTATAATATACAGAAATGAAAACGCTTTAAAGGGGGATATAACCAATATGATGATGAATGTACCGCTAACAATTAGTTCTATGATGGAAAGAGCAGAAAAACTGTTTTCAAAGAAAGAAATTGTTTCACGGACACATGACACAGTTACGACATTAACGTATAAGCAGTTAGGTGAAAGGACGAGAAGGCTTTCTAGTGCGTTAAAAAAATTAGGAATTAAAGAAGGCGAGCGTATAGGAACGTTAGCGTGGAATCATCATCGACATGTGGAAGCGTATTTTGCTATTCCTGGTATTGCTTCCGTTTTACACACAATTAATATTCGTTTATCTCCTCAACATATTTCATACATTATTCAGCACGCAGAAGATCGAATTCTACTTATAGATGAAGATCTCGTACCACTTGTTGAAAATATTCAATCACAATTATCAACTGTACAAGCCTACATTATTATGACTGATAAAGATGAACTTCCCAATACTACGCTAGAACCTGTATATCATTATGAAAAGCTATTAGAAGAAGGCGATCCAACTTTCCAATTTGTAAAAGATATTGATGAAAATACACCTGCTGGTATGTGTTATACGTCAGCGACTACAGGAAACCCAAAAGGTGTTGTATATACGCATCGTAGTACTGTATTGCATTGTATGGCACTCGGTTTAGCGGATACAGCTGCTTTATCGGAAAGTGATGCGGCGATGGCAATTGTACCGATGTTCCATGTGAACGCTTGGGGGCTTCCTTTTGCAGCTACTTGGTTTGGAACTAAACAAGTTCTGCCAGGACCAATGTTTACTCCAAAAATTTTATTAGAGATGATTCAAGCTGAAAAAGTAACGATAGCAGCAGGTGTGCCGACAATTTGGCTCGGTGTATTACAAGAGTTAGAAAATAATAGTTACGATTTATCTAGTATAACGAGAATATTATGCGGTGGTGCTGCTGCACCGAAAAGCGTTATTAAAGCATTTGAGCAAAAATATAATGTTCCTTTCGTACATGCATATGGTATGACTGAAACAAGCCCGCTCGTAACACTTGCACGTTTAAAAAGTTATGAAACAGAATTATCATATGAGGAGCAATTAGAAATCCGCTCAAAACAAGGATATCTTGTCCCTGGTGTAGAGATGAAAGTAGTCGGTACAAACGGTGAAGTGAAGTGGGATGGTACTGAGATGGGAGAGTTATGTTTACGAGCACCTTGGATCGCTGAAAGCTATTATAACGATGATCGTACTGTCGAAGGATTCCGAGACGGTTGGTTATATACTGGTGATGTTGTTACAGTTGATGAGGAAGGCTGCGTGAAAATTGTTGATCGTACGAAAGATGTTATTAAAAGCGGAGGAGAATGGATTTCTTCAGTGGATCTTGAAAATGCTTTAATGGCACATGATGCTATATTTGAAGCGGCTGTCGTTGCAATTCCTCATCCGCAGTGGCAAGAACGCCCAGTTGCCTGCGTTGTTCAAAAGAAAAATAGTACGGTTACAAAAGAAGAAATATATGAGTTTTTAAAACCGCAGTTTGCGAAGTGGTGGTTACCAGACGATATTGTATTTATGGAGGAAATTCCGAAAACATCTGTTGGGAAGTTTTTAAAGCAGGCGCTTCGGAAAGAACTTGAGCATTTGCATAAAGAGAAATAATTGAATTTACGTTTGTAAACTTATATGGAGACAAGGTTGACAAACGGTGGATAGAAAGATAAGATAACTCCTATAATATGTTATCTAAAATCTAATTTAAGTTTACAAATAGGAGAAGCAAACATGAATACAAAAAACTTAGTTTTCGTCGCTTTATTTAGTTCTATTATGGGAGTGTTAGGGTTAATACCTCCAATTGCTCTTGCTATTACACCAGTTCCAATTACATTACAATCACTCGGTGTTATGCTTGCTGGTGGGTTGTTAGGCTCACGTCTTGGTGCGTTAAGTCAGCTTATTTTTTTACTTATAGTTGGAGTTGGAGCACCATTACTTGCTGGTGGGCGCGGGGGACCAGGTGTATTTGTTGGGCCAAGTGCAGGATATTTACTTGGTTATATCGTTGGAGCGTTTGTCATTGGATATTTAATTGAGCGTTTACGTGAAGTTTCTATTATAAAAGTACTATGCATTAATATAATTGGTGGTATTTTCGTAGTTTATGTATTTGGTATCATTGTCCAAGCTTTCGTAATGGATATTTCCGTATGGGAAACGATGAAAGTAAGTGTCGCATTTTTACCAGGTGATTGCATAAAGGCGACTATAGCAGCGATTCTTGTGACAAGATTACATCGCTCATTGAAACATATTATTACGCCTGCTTTGAAGAATAAAAAAATTACAAATGCAGGGTAAGAAAAAGGAGAAACACGTTACTTGCGTGTTTCTTTTTATTATTTTGTAAAGAAAGGAAGTCTCATATGGGGATTACAAAAGAATATAAAAAGTATGCCTCTTTACAACCAAATAAAATAGCGATTAAAGAAAATGATAGAGTATTAACATATAAAGAATGGTTTGAGTCAGTGTGTAAAGTAGCAAACTGGTTGAATGAAAAAGAATCGCAGAATAAAACGATAGCAATTTTATTAGAGAATAGTATGGAATTTTTACAAATATTTGCGGGTTCCGCTATGGCTGGATGGGTTTGTGTGCCACTAGATATAAAATGGAAACGAGATGAGCTTAAAGACAGACTAGTGATTAGTAAACCAGATGTTATTGTGGCGGAGCAGTATAGGCTTAGTGATATATCGTGCGAAGAAGGGAGGATTATTGAGATTGAAGAATGGAAAGAAATGATTGAGAACTATCTTCCTACATACTATTCTGTAGAAAATGTACAAAACGCTCCTTTTTATATGGGATTTACATCGGGATCAACAGGAAAGGCAAAAGCATTTTTACGTGCACAACAGTCGTGGGTTCATAGTTTTGATTGTAATGTACATGACTTTCATATGAAAAAGGAAAATTCTATTTTAATAGCTGGGACGCTTGTTCATTCTCTTTTCTTATACGGGGCAATAAGTGCATTGTTTTTAGGGCAAACGGTACACATAATGAGAAAGTTTGTACCAGTTCAAGTGCTATCTAGTATAAGGATAGAGAATATTTCTGTAATGTATACAGTTCCTACAATGCTTGAGTCTTTGTATAAAGAAAATAAAGTAATTGAAAGTGAAATGAAAATTATTTCGTCAGGAGCGAAATGGGAAGCTGAAGCAAAAGAGAAGATGAAGAATGTGTTTCCTTATGCAAAAAGATATGAGTTTTATGGTGCGTCTGAGCTAAGCTTTGTAACGGCATTGGTTGATGAAGAGAGTGAAAGAAAACCGAATTCAGTAGGGAAACCTTGTCATAATGTACAAGTTCGAATATGTAATGAAGCAGGAGAAGAAGTACAGACAGGTGAGATAGGAACTGTGTATGTGAAAAGTGATCAATTTTTTATGGGCTATGTATCGGATGGAGCTATAATCCCGCAATTGTCCGAAGGTGGCTGGATGACAGTGCAGGATGTGGGCTACCAAGATGAAGAAGGCTTTATATATATTGTTGGTAGAGAGAAGAATATGATTTTATTTGGAGGAATCAATATTTTCCCAGAAGAAATAGAAAGGGTATTACAGACACATCCAGCTGTTGAAGAAATAGTTGTGGTTGGTGTAGAAGATAGTTACTGGGGTGAAAAGCCTGTCGCTATCGTAAAAGGAAGTGCTACAAAGCAAAAATTAAAGAGTTTTTGCTTACAACGATTATCATCTTTTAAAATACCGAAAGAATGGTACTTTGTTGATGAAATACCTTATACAAATAGCGGGAAAATAGCTCGCAATGCAGCAAAAAGTATGATTGAAAACCGGGAGAAGATACATGAATAGGGCGGTTATTGTAGAAGCGAAAAGAACACCTATTGGTAAAAAAAACGGGATGTTGAAAGATTATGAAGTTCAGCAATTAGCAGCACCACTTCTTACGTTTTTAAGTAAAGGAATTGAGAGAGAAATAGACGATGTTATATTAGGGAATGTTGTTGGACCGGGAGGTAATGTTGCAAGATTATCTGCTTTAGAAGCTGGGCTTGGTTATCATATACCTGGTGTAACGATTGACCGGCAATGCGGTGCTGGATTGGAAGCAATTCGTACTGCGTGTCATTTTATTCAAGGGGATGCAGGTAATTGTTATATTGCTGGGGGCGTAGAGAGTACAAGTACGTCACCTTTTCAAAATAGAGCGCGGTTTTCACCTGAAACAATTGGGGATCCAGATATGGGATTGGCGGCTGAGTATGTTGCAGAGCAATATAACATAACAAAAGAGATGCAAGATGAATATGCTTGTCTTAGCTATAAAAGAACGCTGCAAGCATTAGAAAAAGGATATATACAAGAAGAGATATTACCTCATTATTTTAATGGATTATTAGATGAATCTATAAAGCGGGAAATGAATTATGAAAGAATGATTAAGAGAACGAAACCTGTATTTTTACAAAATGGAACGGTAACAGCAGGTAATTCGTGCGGTGTAAATGATGGAGCATGTGCTGTTCTTGTAATGGAAGAGGGGCAAGCACAGAAATTAGGGTACAAGCCAGTTCTTCGTTTCGTTCGTAGTGCTGTAGTTGGCGTGGATCCAAATCTTCCAGGGACTGGTCCGATATTTGCGGTGAACAAATTATTAAACGAAATGAATATGAAAGTAGAGGACATCGATTATTTTGAAATAAATGAAGCATTTGCTTCAAAAATTGTTGCTTGTGCAAAGGAGTTACAAATTCCTTTTGAAAAATTAAATGTAAATGGTGGAGTAATTGCGCTCGGTCATCCGTACGGTGCATCTGGAGCTATGCTTGTGACACGTTTGTTTTATCAAGCACAAAGAGAGCATATGAAATATGGAATTACGACGTTAGGAATTGGTGGTGGAATAGGGCTTGCGCTATTATTTGAGAAAGTAGAAAACTAGAAAGGGACTAGTTTTCTACTTTTTGAGGAACATAAGCATTACTACCAGGTTTTGCTTTTATTTCATTCCAAGCAGCGATAGCATCAGCATTTGATTTCCCTTTGTTATTTGGATCTTCGAAAAAGTCGCGAGTGAAACGATTGTATTCAAACTGCGCGCTGATAGTTGTTTTGTATGTAGGATCTTTTTTTCGTTCGTTTTCTTCATACCAAAACGTTATCGCGTCTTCATATGTTTTTCCAACATTCTCTTTAAAAAATTTTTGAAGAGCTACTGTAAAGCGGAAGTTTGCTCCGATTTTTTCTTTGAAAAAAGCACGAACATCTTCGCTACAGCGGTGATTGTTAGTAATAATCGTTTGAAGAGAAAGTTCTTTATAAGAGAGGGAAGCTTTACTCACCTTTTGACTAGAGCTGTTTTTTAATATTTTACCAGTATGTAAATAATGTGAGATACGCTCGGTTATTTCAATCTTAGAGCCACTAGCTGACAAACCATGCTCACGACAAAATGTTTGGAGTTCTGCTTTTAACCAATAAAAGTTTTGGAAATCTTCAAGTGATATAGACTTTGTTAAAGGTGGACGCATAGATGTAACAACTTCTTTCTTCCAGAATTTTCTTTAATTATAAAACATATGTTCTTTTTGTGGAAGGATTAATTTGTAAATATAACGGGAAGAGGAGATTACATATGGAAAGTGTAATGCAAGTTCGTGTTACGGGAATTTTAATTGAAGATGAAAAAGTATTGCTAGTAAAGCAAAAAGTTGCTAATCGCAATTGGTCTTTACCTGGAGGAAGAGTAGAGAACGGTGAAACGTTAGAAGAAGCGTTGATTCGAGAAATGAGAGAAGAAACAGGATTAGAAGTTAAAATTAAGAAGCTACTCTATGTTTGTGATAAACCAGATGCTAGTCCATCTTTATTACATATTACGTTTCTGCTTGAAAGGATTGAAGGTGAAATTACGCTACCTTCTAATGAATTTGATCTTAATCCAATTCATGATGTACAAATGGTAGTGATTAAAGACTTAAGTCATTATGGTTTTTCGGAAACTTTTATAACTCTTATAAGTGAAGGTTTTGCAAGTGCAGGGAGTTATCAAGGCTTGAAACAAAATATAGGCCTGTAAATAATTGAAGGATAGCCGTTAGCTACCCTTCATAAACATGTTTTACACTGCTGACTGTAAAGAAGAAACAAGTTGATTTAAAAACTCATCTCTACTCATAATTGCTTTCCCACCGCCACGAGCACTCTTTTTATTTCCTCCGCCTTTTCCTTCAATAGAAGGGAGGGCATCTTTTAAAAGTGTATTCATATCGAGTGTCACTGCTTTACCACAAGCAAGAATACATTGTAATTTGTCCTCATTTTCAATAACGAAGTATGTAATTGCGTGTTCTTGTTGTTCTGTAATAATGGCAGCTAGTTTTGCGACTTCTTGCATAGAGCGATTTGTAAATGCTCGAGAGATAAGTGTTCCAGCATGTATTTCTTCCGATTGTTGTAATAGTTCATTTGCTTCTACAAATAATAGTTTTTCATTCATTGCTTGTATTGCCTTTTCGTTTTCTTTTTGAGAGGTAAGAAGTTGTGCTACTTTTGCTGGAATATCAGTTTCGCTACTGTTCAATTGCTTAGAAACATCGGTTAATATTTGTTGATGTTGTCCCATTAATTTAAGAGAACGCCAACCAGCTATAAATGTTAAGCGTATACCACCTTTATTGCGCTCCCATCCTAGTACTTGAATAGGACCTACTTCACCAGTGTGTTTCGGATGCGTTCCGCCACAGCCGTTGTAATCATAATTTGCGATAATAACAACGCGTATATTTTCTGTCATAGTTGGTTCTTTGCGAAGGGGTAATGCTTTGGCCTCTTCTAAGTTCATCCATTTAATACGAATAGGGTGGTTTTCAAAAACAATTTGATTAGCAATTTGTGCGGCCTTCTCAACAGTTTCTGTAGAAAGATTGGCAGTTTCTAAATCAATGGTTATAGTTTCTTTTCCAAGATGGAACCCGATCGTCGGTATGTTAAAGTGATCCCAAAAAGCAGCGGATAAAATGTGCTGAGCCGTATGTTGTTGCATATGGTCAAAACGGCGCTCCCAATCTATTTTACCCTCTACTTCTTCTGTATGTAATTGTTCTATTATGAAATGACGAATTTCTCCATTTACTTCTTCAACGTTACTTACCGGAATACCATTTAAAGTTCCAGTGTCATGTGGTTGTCCGCCGCCTGTTGGATAAAATGCAGTTTCATTTAAGACAACATATAAGTTTCCTTCTGTATCATGCTCTTGTTTTATAACTTTAGTAGTAAAGTCTTTCTTATAAGCGTCGATGTAATATAATTTTTTCTCCAATTTTCTTTCCCCTTTCGTGTTAGCTAGTTTCATTGTAAAGCAATTGAAATTAGTTTCCTAATATTTCAGAAGAAAGAAACTTTTTTTAGAATTTTCTTGCTATAATAAGAAGAAAATGCGGGGGGGAATGAAAATGCCATATGAAAACGGCGTAGATAAGTTGCTTAGTTTAAGCAGAAATATTTCCGAATTATATCGAGAATTAAATGAGATGACCCGGATTTTAACGGATTGTAATCGAGAAAGTGTGAAATTTGATCGGTTATATGTAAAGGAGTTACTTTGGAAAAAAGAAGATGTCATAGAGAAGTATGAACAATTACTCGTCCAGCTTTGTATTAATGAATGCTTTGATTTAAAAAGTGTAATTACTGGCGAATATAAGTATACATATGAAGAAGTAGAAAGCATTGTTTTAGAATTTAATGAAAAGTATAATGTAGCTATTTTGATTAAAGATGTTTGTAAAGAACTACAGTTTACATACGGAATTGATATGGAAATAACGAGAACAGCTCGGGTATAAACATCTCAAGTATAGAAAAAGGAAAAAGAAAGCAGATCCTTTGCTTTCTTTTTTTATGTAAGAAAAGGGAGAGTAGGTTTAAAGATGAAGGGGAAGTTACAAAATATTCATCCACTTGGAATGAGTATCATTATAGGGACATTATTTGCTAGGTTTGCAACTTCAATGAGCATTCCTTTTTTAGCGATTTATTTAACGACTGTTAAAGACGTATCGGCTGGAATGACCGGTGCTATCATTGGAACGAGTGCGCTTGTTGGAGTGTTAGCTAGTTTTATTGGAGGCAATTTATCGGATCGATTTGGTCGAAAGATGATTATAATATGGTCCATGATTGTTTGGGTGTTTGTATTTATAGGATTTTCAGTTGCAGATCATGTTTTGAGTTTCTTTCTATTAAACGCTTTGAATGGATTATGTCGTTCTTTTTTTGAACCGACATCAAGAGCTTTATTATCAGATTTAACGAAACCAGAGTATCGTTTACTCGTATATAATTTGCGTTACGGTGCAATAAATGTTGGAGTAGCGATGGGTCCACTTGTTGGATTACAGATTGGAAGTGCAAAATCAACGATTCCTTTTTTAGTAGCCGCTGGAGTGTACATTTTATATACAGTTATATTAGCGTTTCAATTTAAGAAATATCCACTTGATAATAAGAAAGTAACTACAGAAAATCCGGTCACAATGTTAAGTGCGGTTCGGATTTTGCGAAAAGACATAGTATTTTTAGTTGCTTTAGTCGGAATCATTTTGAGTAATAGTGGTTTTTCACATTTAACGACGACACTATCTCAATATTTTGCAAACGCACATATATTTCAAGATGGAGTAAAGTTGTTCTCATATATGCTAACTTTAAATGCGGTTACAGTAGTAGTTATTCAATACCCTGTTATTCAAATGTGTAAAAAATATACGCCGTTAGCATCTATTATGGTTGGAACGTTATTTGTGAGCGGGGGATTGTTTGGATTTGGACTAGTAGAATCTATGTTAGGGGCTGCTATATGTACAATTATTTTTACATTCGGAGAAGTATTAATGTTTTCAATGACAGATGTATTTATTGATGAGATAGCTGTTTCACATTTGAAAGGGACATATTTTGGAGCTATGGGCTTTTCAGGAATTGGAGTAGTAATTGGTCCTTGGTTTGGCGGGATACTTCTCGATCATTATGGATATCAAAATGGCTTTATAGTATTTTTAATATTAGCTATATTTTCAAGCATAGCGTTCCCAGTTCTTTTAGTGACAAAAGGTTTAATGAAAAAAAGATATATTAGAAATTCTAAAATAGAAATACATGCGAAATAACATAAGCCCCAGCAAACTAAAAGGTTGCTGGGGCTTATGTTTGTATTTATATTAATCGTTAATTCGAAAAAAGACTTTCTCTTCATGCGTGTTGGCAACTTCATTTTTGGAAATATGAATGGCTAAATATCCATTCTCTAAGCAGGCTAGCATCTTCTTATAAATAATATTAGCAGGTAAAGGAATTATCCGCTGTAAAGAATTATTTTTATGAAGTATGCAAATGTTTAGGCCTGTCTCCATCTTTTTAATGAGTACATCTTGTTCAGTTACATTTAGTACATCTGTTTCCAAAATGTATTCTTGTTCTGTTTCACAAAGGTCAATATGAATTTGATTTGGAAAACTAAAGTTACTATAAGAATCGGAACAAAATTGATCCATCCATTCTTCGAAACCATCAACATGAAAAAGACAATCCTTCTTTTTCTTGCCCATGAAAGACACCCTCCGTAAAATCTCAATTCATACTATATTATGCATGAATGAAATAGAGGTGAAGAACAAATAGAAAAATATAAACATTTTATGTGAAAGATACAGTGTGTGTGAATACTTTTGCTTTACATATCATGATGTGCATGATTTTTTTGACGTGAATGATTACGGTTTTTAACTTTATGAGATCCACTTAAAGGCTCGGGCTGTCCAGAAGATTGCCCTTTTTTCTCGTTTTGACGATTAGATTGATTCTTGTTTTTACCCATTGTATTTTACACCTCCTCTCCCTATTTAGAATGAGAGAAGTTTGCGAATTTATACGAGAATGTTTTTTGAGAAATGGGTAAAGATAAGTAGGACTAACTCATATAGGAAGGGGAAAGTGTTATGCCATATCATAAAGATAAGCAACAGGCTTTTCAGGCCGCGCAGCAAGGGGTTGTTCAAGCGGAAAATATATTCAATAATATTGTGAAAAATGACCCGAATTACGGCCATGATTTAAAAGAGTTACGCCAAGAAGTGCAAGAGGCGTACGAACAGATTCAAAATGCACTTGAAGTAGCATCAGAAACGCAGCGTCCACAACTTGAGCAATATGAAAGTAATCTCCAAAATATTATGCGAAATGTAGATCAAATAGAAAAGTGAAAAAGGTTGTTGTGAATTCAACAACCTCATTACTTTTAGTGCTACTATGCTGAAACGAAAAATTATTCTATCAATTTTTTCTTTAATTTGTGCAGTACATATATTTCAAGTGGACAAAGTGGAAGCTAAAATGTTGTTAAGAAAAGAGCTAGAGCCAACTGGCTATGTAACATGGGAAGTGCCAAATAATGAAAAAATTATCGCAATTACATTTGATGATGGACCGGACCCAACTTATACACCGCAAGTATTAGAGTTATTACGTCAATATAAAGCGGAAGCGACTTTTTTTATGATTGGCTTTCGAGTTCAGCGTAATCCGTACTTAGTAAAGCAAGTGTTGAAAGAAGGGCATGAAATCGGAAATCATACGATGAATCATTTGTATGCGAGTAATTCATCAGATGAAAAATTAGAACATGATATTTTAAATGGAAAGAAATATTTTGAAAAATGGGTGAAAGAACCTTTATTGTTCCGTCCGCCAGGTGGATATATTAATGATGCTGTATTTACTACGGCAAAAAAAGCTGGGTATCAAATTGTTCTATGGTCATGGCATCAAGACCCTCGTGATTGGGCGAATCCAGGTACAGAATCCATAGTAAATCATGTTGTGAAAAATGCTAAAAGTGGAGATATTGTACTGTTGCACGATGGAGGAAGTGATCGTAGTCAAACAGTGGCGGCATTAGCAAAAATTTTACCTGAACTGAAAAAGCAGGGTTATCGATTTGTAACAGTTTCGGAGTTGTTACGTTATAAACATTAGAGAAAATCCCAAAAGGTATACCTTTTGGGATTTTTCGTTACTGATTCTTTTTTCGTTTCTTATTATTTTGTCGCTCTGCCGGAGTTAAAGGTTCATTTGCGAACTCTTCATTATAGCCAGTTCCTTGCCCTTGGGCGGATGCAGCATTCATTCCTGAAATAATATGATTGGCTTTTCTTTTACCCATTTTTCTCACCTCTATAATGTTTTTTATAGACGAACCATGAGTCGTTCATAGCATATATGAACGTAAAGTAAAACGCTGAAAGAGTGCTTTACTTTATAGTAATAGTATTAATAAAGAGCATGGACACTATTCAAATTTAGAAAGATAAAGAAAACTTATGATAATCCATAAGTTTCTTATTATTTACTTATTTAGAAAGTTGTAATAAGATATTATCGTAAGGTATTGAAAAGTTTGTCTACATTTTATATTCAGACAAATTAGTCACGTTTAACAGGGGGGAAACATAATGGTCAAACATAATCCATTTCAATCACGTGCAACTTTTGAACTAGATGGAAAGACGTATCATTATTATCAATTGAAAGCGCTTGAAAACGCAGGGGTTGGCAACGTATCTCAATTACCATATTCCGTGAAAGTTTTACTTGAATCTGTACTTCGTCAAGTAGACGGACGCGTAATTACAGAAGAACATGTTACAAATTTAGCGAAATGGGGAACGAAAGATGTTCAAGATATCGATGTTCCGTTTAAACCATCTCGCGTAATCTTACAAGACTTCACAGGTGTTCCAGCTGTTGTAGATTTGGCTTCGCTTCGTAAAGCAATGGCAGATATGGGCGGAGATCCTGATAAAATTAATCCGGAAATTACTGTAGACCTTGTAATTGACCACTCTGTACAGGTTGATAGAGCGGGTACAGCGGACTCGCTTGCATTCAACATGGACTTAGAGTTTAAACGTAATGAAGAACGTTATAAATTTTTAAGCTGGGCACAGAAATCATTTGATAACTACCGTGCAGTTCCACCAGCAACAGGTATTGTACACCAAGTAAATCTTGAATATTTAGCACCGGTTGTTCATGCGGTGAAAAATGCTGAAGGTGACTTAGTTGCATACCCAGATTCATTAGTTGGAACTGACTCACATACAACAATGATTAATGGTATTGGTGTTCTTGGATGGGGCGTTGGTGGTATTGAAGCAGAAGCAGGAATGCTTGGACAGCCTTCATATTTCCCAGTACCTGAAGTAATCGGTGTGAAATTAACTGGTACACTTCCAAGTGGTACAACAGCAACTGACGTTGCATTAAAAGTAACACAAGTGTTACGTCAAAAAGGTGTAGTTGGTAAATTTGTTGAGTTCTTCGGTAATGGACTAAAGAGCATGCCTTTAGCTGACCGTGCAACAATTTCAAATATGGCACCAGAATACGGTGCAACTTGTGGATTCTTCCCAATCGACGATATTTCATTAGAATACTTACGTTTAACAGGTAGAGATGAAGAGCAAATTCGCGTTGTTGAAGAATATTGTAAAGCAAATGGCTTATTCTATACAGCAGACAGTAAAGATCCAATTTATACTGATCTTGTTGAAATTGATTTAAATACAATTGAATCTAATCTTTCTGGACCGAAACGTCCGCAAGATTTAATCCCACTTTCAAATATGAAAGAGGAGTTCCATAAAGCTGTTGTAGCACCAGTTGGAACACAAGGGCTTGGATTCAATGAGCAAGAGTTTGATAAAGAAGTGAAAGTTACATTGAAAGATCAAGAAGTAACGATGAAAACAGGTGGAATTGCAATCGCTGCAATTACAAGCTGTACAAATACGTCAAATCCGTACGTGTTAATTGGAGCAGGGTTAGTTGCGAAGAAAGCAATTGAAAAAGGACTTAAAGTACCTGGTTACGTAAAAACATCGTTAGCACCAGGATCTAAAGTTGTTACAGAGTACTTAGATAAGTCTGGTTTAACAACGTATTTAGATCAATTAGGTTTCCAAACAGTTGGTTACGGCTGTACGACTTGTATCGGTAACTCTGGTCCATTAGCAGAGGAATTAGAAGAAGCAATCGCAGCAAATGATTTATTAGTAACATCTGTTTTATCTGGTAACCGTAACTTTGAAGGTCGTATTCACCCACTTGTAAAGGCAAACTACTTAGCATCACCACCACTTGTTGTGGCATATGCACTTGCAGGTACTGTTGATATTGACCTGAAAAATGATGAAATCGGTAAAGATGTAAATGGTAATGCTGTTTACTTTAATGATATTTGGCCATCAGCTAAAGAAATTGAAGATGTAGTTCAAAGTGTTGTTACATCTGAATTGTTCAAAAAAGAATATGCACAAGTATTTAACAGCAATGAGCGCTGGAATGAAATCCAAACTTCAAATGAAGCTTTATATACTTGGGATAATGATTCAACATACATTCAAAACCCACCGTTCTTCGAAGGATTATCTAAAGAGCCAGGTGAAGTTGAAACGTTATCAGGCTTACGCATAGTTGGTAAATTTGGTGATTCTGTAACGACAGACCACATTTCACCAGCAGGTTCAATTGGTAAGCACACGCCAGCTGGACGTTATTTACTAGAAAACGGCGTACAACCAGTCGACTTTAACTCTTACGGTTCTCGTCGTGGTAACCATGAAGTTATGATGCGTGGTACATTTGCAAACATCCGTATTAAAAACCAAATCGCACCAGGAACAGAAGGCGGATATACAACATATTGGCCAACTGGTGAAGTAACATCTATCTATGATGCTGCGATGAAATATAAAGAAGATGGCACAGGCCTTCTAGTTGTTGCTGGTAAAGACTACGGTATGGGAAGTTCTCGTGACTGGGCTGCGAAAGGTACAAACTTATTAGGTATTAAAGCAGTAATCGCAGAAAGCTTCGAGCGTATTCACCGCAGTAACTTAGTATTAATGGGCGTATTACCATTACAATTTAAAGATGGCGACAGTGCTGAAACATTAGGACTTGTTGGTGACGAGTCATTTGAAATTCAAATTGACAAAACGGTTAGACCACGCGATCTTGTAAAAGTAGTTGCAATCGATGCAGAAGGAAAAGAGAAGCAATTTGAAGTAGTAGCTCGTTTCGATAGTGAAGTTGAAATTGACTACTACCGTCACGGTGGTATCTTGCAAATGGTTCTTCGTTCGAAAATCGAAGAGTCTAAAGTGTCAAACTAAATAATTGAAATGAATGATAAGGAAGCTAACATTTGTTAGCTTCCTTACTTTATGTACAGAGGGAAAGGGATGAAACCATTTGGTTTCATCCCTTTCCTTTTATTATGCAAAATTGGGGGAATGACAATGAATGAGTATAGAAGAATAATGTTGCCGCTGTTGCAAGAAAAGCTATTGCTAATTAGTGCGATTTGTAGCGGAATAGTAGCTGCCATTTTAAATTTATCCCGTCCGCTATTTATGGGGCTAATTGTAGATAACATTATTCAGCGGGAGTTAAAAGGTACGTATGTATATATTGCTTTGTTTGCGGGGAGTCGCTTTTTGATGTGGGTGAACAATCTGTTATTTGATTATGTAAGCTCAAAAGTAAGTCAGCGAATATTACGAGAGAAGCGTATAGATGTATTACGTCATTTTTTCTTATTACCGTTTGAAGAAAGTGAGAAGGTAAAACAAGGGGAGTTAGAAACATTAGTCGTTTCTAATATTCCGAATTGGGTAAGGTTATATGGATCTATATTAATAGAATACATCCACGCCATTGCACAATTTATTGGTGCATTCATAGCTCTACAACATATCGATGTACAGTTCATATGGTGGATAACCCCGTTTTTATTTTTAAGTGCAATTGTTCCAATGCTTATGGGGGGAAAAGTAAGAAATATTGCAAGTATTGCTCAAAAAAATCAATCAAGTGTTGTAGAGATGATGTCACAGTTTGTAAAAGGTATGCAAGATTTACGTAGTTTACAAAAAGAAAAATGGGCAATTCATTTGTTTAAAGGAGTGACGGCACAATCTTATAAAACAGAAGTAAGGAAGACGATGATACAACATTGTATTGGGATAGTTGGAACGGTAATAGAAACAGGAGCATATATTGTTGTTCTTATTATAGGAGCAAAAAAAATAATAAAAGGGGATATGGAAGTCGGTTCGCTTGTGGCGGTATTAGCTACAATTGAGATGCTATTTTTTCCTGTTCGTTATGCAAGTGATTTATTAATGATGACACAAGTTGCTATTGCTTCGGCAAATCGAGTTTTTTGTTTTTTAAATATAGGAGCTGAATACAGAAATGTAGAGAGAGCGATGGGAATGAGATTAACAAATGTTTCATTTCAAGAGAACGTCGAAGAGAGATGTAGAATTAAAAATATTCATTTGCAAATTAATCCTGGTGAACTCGTCATTATTGTAGGAGAAAGTGGTGCAGGAAAAACAACGCTTTTAAAATTAATAACGGGTGTGTATAAACCATCTAACGGTAGCATTGTTTATTATGGTAATGGGGCTCGTATGACTACAGTGTGGCAAGAACCTCGTTTCTTTCGGACGACAATAAAAGAGAATATGTATTTCGGTGAAGAGTATTTAGAAAACCAGTTAGCAAAAAATATTGAACTTGTAAATGTGAAGCCGATTATTAGGGATTTACCTGAAGGGATTCAAACTGTACTACATAAAAGCGGTGAAGAGTTTTCGGGAGGAGAGAGAAAACGTCTTGCGTTATTGCGAGCGATTGTATCAAATCCGAATCTCATTATTCTAGATGAACCGACTGCGGGATTAGATCTGAGCAATCAAGAAGTGGTTTGGAATATGCTTAAAGGGCTAGGGGGGAATGTAACGAGAATTGTGACGACACATGATGTTGAGAGGGCGATGATAGCGGATCGAGTTGTGGTCATGAAGAATGGAATTGTTGTGGAATGCGGGGATCCTAGAGAATTATTAGCGTGTAAGTCATTGTTTAAAGAGATGCTAATAAAAAGATAAGAGCTATATAGCGCTCTTATCTTTATTCACTCTTATTAAGTTGATACGTATAAGACTCAGTATCGTTAGTGCTAAACTCTTTGACTAGAGTAAGTTGATTTGTATCCGGATTATATTTGAAAATTTTGACCGTACGTTCGCTACTTAGTGATGGATTATATTCTTGAATAGCAAATGTATTTTCAGCAATCTGTGTCATATTACTGGTTGAAACGTTTTCTACGGCATCATGATTTGTAGAAATTTCAACAACTCTTTCACCGTTGAAAAATAAAAGAACGATTACTAAAACAACTAAACATAGTCGTATATAGCGAAGTTCTTTACTTATAGGATGTTCTCCCAAAATAATCATCCTTTCTATAATTATTGTATAGTAGTAGTGGTGGTGATAGTCATTGTGAAGAAAGTAAGAATACCGAGGCCGGCTAAAAGGATAAATGAGATTAAAGCGATAAAGAGACAAATACGTCCAACTTGCTTTTTTTCAGGATCTTTACTGAAGAGCGAGATGATCCAAGTGATAATCCCGATTGGGGAAAATATAAAACTAAGAATATATAATAGTATTTTTTTAAATAAATTCATAAAAATCCCCCTTTTTGAAAGTGCTACATGTGCAATTTTCTTCGTATTAGCGCTGCCGTTATGTAGGAAAGTACAGAATAAACAGAACTATAAACAATCCAAGCGTCTAAGTTTTGTAAAGCTAGGTGTATATTAAATTTAGAGACGATAATGAAAAATATAAGTGGAACAGTAAAAGAAATAATAATTACAGCCCATTTGAATTTGTATAGTAAGGCGCTAAAAAAATACATAGTAACGGTAAAGTGAAGAAAACAAAAGTAAAAGGGTTGATAAGTAATTGTAAAATACATATCACCTCGCAAGTTTTGTATTTATTTCTAATTATATGATAAAAAGGGAAATATTTCATCTGCACTATAAATATTCTAACTATTTCGACTGTGAATATTTCCAAGCTTGTCCGTATAAGCTAAAATAAGGTATATAGCATTTTGGTGATTATGTAATAAAAAGATAAACACGTAAGGGTGATATAATATGTGGCGGAAGCTTACCATTATTGTAGTGTTACTTTGTTTAGCGGGATATGCAGCTTATGAACAGTTTGGTAAAGAGGATCAAGTAATGCAAGAAAAGCCTGCCAAAAGTGAAGCTGCTATGAAAGAGATTTTCGCAAGGAACGGTATTGAAATTGGAAAGAGCGCACCAGATTTTGAATTAGCAAAGATAGATGGAACGAATGTAAAGTTATCCGATTTAAAAGGAAAGAAAGTTATTTTAAACTTTTGGGCAACGTGGTGTGGGCCTTGTCAGCAAGAAATGCCTGATATGGAGGCCTTTTATAAAGAACATAAAGAAAACGTAGAAATTTTAGCTATAAACTATACTCCTTCAGAAAAAGGAGGGGGAGAAGAAAAGGTAAGGAACTTCGCTAAAGAAAAAGGAATTACTTTTCCTATTTTATTGGACAAGAACATTGATGTGACAACAGCGTATAAAGTAATTACCATTCCAACTTCTTATTTTATTGATACAGAAGGTGTTATTCAAGATAAGTTTATTGGACCGATGACGCAAAAAGAGATGGAGAAACGGATTGCTAAATTAAAATAACGGTGAAAAGGTGGAGATGGAATATAATCATTTCTGCCTTTTCTTTTTCAAGTAGTGAAAGCTTCGTGATATGATAAAAGAAATATAAATGTTTAGAGATAAAGGAGTGTCTGGAGTGGGGAATGTATCCTTACCGTTAGATTATGTTGTAATTGATTTTGAAACAACAGGATTTAACCCTTATAATGATAAAATTATTCAAGTTGCAGCAGTGAAATATTGTAATCATGAACTAGTAGATCAATTTGTATCGTATGTGAATCCAGAGCGTCCAATTCCGAGCCGAATTACGAGTTTAACAGGTATTACGAATTATCGTGTTTCAGACGCACCAACAATTGCAGAAGTATTGCCTTTGTTTTTGGCATTTCTAGATACAAATATTATCGTGGCACATAATGCTTCTTTTGATATGCGTTTTTTAAAGAGTAATGTAAATATGCTTGGACTACCTGAGCCTAAAAATAACGTTATTGATACTGTGTTTTTAGCGAAAAAATATATGAAGCATGCGCCTAATCACAAACTTGAAACGTTAAAACGAATGCTTGGAATTCGCTTAAGTTCTCATAATGCATTTGACGACTGTATTACGTGTGCGGCTGTTTATCAAAAATGTGCAGCCGTTGAAGAAGAAGGAAAAAGAAAAGCGAATAAGGAAGTACTTGATGAAACAGCGGTATTTGAAGCGGTAAAAGAAATGCTTGTACGAAATAAACGTGATATTGAGTGGATTCGTTGTATGAATGTTGGGAGTTATTTAGATATAAAAGCTTTTTACCCAATTATAAGGTTAAAGGTCAAAGGGCGAAAGAAATATGTGTTAACAGAAAAAATGGAAGACGATGTAAGAGAAATTTGTACGAGCTTAACATACGAGGCAGCATTGAAAAGTGAGATTGGCAACACGAGAATTATGATTGACAGTGTAGAGGACATTTTGAAGCTAGAGAGCTACATTGTAGCAGAATACGATTCTGTATTACGAGCGCTGGATGAATATAGAGCAAATAAAGTAAATGCGGATGAAGAAATTAAAAAATATTTAAATACGATGGTGTAAAAAATCCCATGTGCAATATATGCGCATGGGATTTTTTATCAAAACATAAAATTTTCTTGCAAATCTGATTAAAGAGTTTTTCATTTGCTCATACTATGTAATAAGAAAGCGTAGAAGAAAGGGTGAGCAACATGAGAAGAAGTCGCCGTAGATCGTTTGAAGAACTTGTAAATGAAAATAAACAACAATTATTAAGCGATCGTGATGCAATGGATCGAATTGAAAAACGAATTGAAAAACGTTATGAAATGAAACTTTTTAAGCAGGCTGAATAATTCTTAACACTAGTACGATACTAGTGTTAAGGAGGCGATAGTAATGGGTAATCCGAAAAAGAATTCAAAAGACTTTGCACCAAATCAAATTGGAACACAATCGAAAAAAGCTGGTGGCAATAAAGGGAAGCAAATGCAAGACCAAACTGGCAAACAACCAATTGTTGATAACGGTTAAAAAAGGAGAATGTCATCATTCTCCTTTTTGTGTGTTTGGATAATATTATAAAACTATTTAATAAGCTGACTTTCGTCAGCCTTTTTTCGTAATTGTAAAGTTTTCAACGAGTAAACGCCAATTTTGTGGGAATGGTAGACCAATCTTCCAGTAACTAATACCACCAATGCCTTGTTCTTTCATTAAATTGAATTTACTTTGAATAGACCTCGAATCTTCAAACCAAACCTCGTGTTGTACGCCGTTTTCATCAAAGTAATTAAAATGTGGAGCTTGGGCTGTGAAATCATAGCGGATAGGAACATTGTATTTACGAGCAAGTGCAACAGCTGCGACAGAGCTAACTGCTTTTGCGGGTGGATTCCCTTGTTTGAAAGGAAGTTTCCAATCAAATCCATATAAATTTTGCCCCATCATAATTTTTTGTGGGGGCATTTGAGATTTTGCATATTGAAGTACTTCTTTTACAGGACCAATAGGGGAAATCGCCATCGGTGGTCCACCTTGCCAACCCCAGTCGTATGTCATAATGACGACGAAATCAACAATTTGTCCTTGTGCTTTATAATCGTGAGCCTCAAAAAATTTCCCTTTTTGATTTGAGCTCGTTTTCGGTACAAGTGTTGTACTTAATGTGTACCCGCTAGGTAAGCGTGTTTTCACATTTCGTAAAAAACGATTATACGCTTCGCGATCTTCAGGTGCCACACTCTCGAAATCGAAATGAATGTCTCGCATGCCATATTTTTCAGCTGTTTGCAAAATGTTAGTAATAAACTTGTTTTGAATTGTTGCATCGCGTAAAATAACCGAGGTCAGATCGGCACTGAAATTTCCATTTTCAATATTTGTAATAACGAGCATAGGAATGGTGTTACCTTGCGTTGCGATATTAGCGATTTTCGCTGTTTCCGTCGGTTCTTTTAAAGTGCCGTCTCTTTTTGCTTCAAAGCTGAAGTAGGCTAAATATGTTAAAAATGGATTAATAGCACGTGTAGCATTTACTAAACTTTCTTTTATCGGTATTGTTGAAGGCTGTAAATAAGCAATGGATTCTACTGCTCGTTTTGTTCCTTTCGGTATATATAATTGCTGTCCGACATGGAGAATAGATTTTAATGAAAGGTTATTAACTTTAGCTAAACTGGCGAGAGGGACGTTATACGTTTGAGAAATTCGATAAAGGCTGTCACCTGGCTGTACATAATAATTATTGCCTTTTGTATTAACGATAAGTGCCTGACCAACAACGAGTGTTTCAGCTGGATTTAGTCCATTGTCTTTTACAATTTCTTCAGGTGTAGATCCGTACTTTGATGCTAAACCATAAACACTATCACCGCTACGAACAGTTACAATTTGGATCATGTGCTTGCCCCTTTCGGTAAAAGATTCACTGTTTTTATTTTATTTTTGATTCCACTGTATTATGATTAAATGTATGCAAGGTAGCAGAAGTGAAAGAAGGCGAATAGAAATGTTTGTAGCAGAACATGAAGTTGAAATCCGCTATGCGGAAACAGACCAGATGGGTGTTGTTTACCATTCAAACTATTTAGTGTGGCTGGAACTTGGGCGCACTAAACTTATACAAGAATTAGGATTTTCATATGTTGAAATGGAGAAAGAGGGAATTATTTCTCCTGTATTAGACTTGCAAATTTCATATCGTAAAGCGATGCGTTACGGAGAAAAAGCTATTGTGAAAACGTGGGTTGATACTGTGAGCCCGCTCCGCGTTGTATATGGATATGAAATTTATAATGGTGATGGCGAACTTTGTATTACTGCAAGCACGACGAATATTTGTGCGAAAAAAGAAGGGTTCCGCCCTGTATCATTTAAAAAATTATATCCTGAGTGGTATGCGAAATATGAGGAAATTAAAAAGAAATAAAGTGAAACTTTAATCAGTGGGGGTCTTACTACCCGCAAATAGCGGGATAAAAAAAGCGTGGCAGAAGCCACGCTTTTTTATTTTTCATAATTAAATTGAGGGAAATCATCACCGTCGTTAAGTGTAACTAATAAATTATGTCCATCGAAGAACCACTCATCATCGCCTTCAATAAAGAAGTTAATACCTTCTTCTTGAGTTTGAACAGCAGGGTGCGCAGGGTCATCTTTACGAATACCTAAAGAAAGTCCTTTTTGCACAGTACTGCAACCGCCGTATTGTACGAAAAGGCGTATTGTTTCACCCGATTGTAAGTTTAATTCGTTTTTATACCATTGTGCTGCTTCTTTTGTTACGGAAAGATTCATGTATAGTTCCTCCAAGTTATGTTGCTTTTTCTTTTAGTATAAAAAATAACGCAAAAAGACGCTATTAATATGCTTCACGTTTTCTTTTTGCGTTATGTGGGTTACGATCTTATTTTTGCTTTTTTGAAAAGTTTGCTTTTGGTTCAGTTTTATTTATAATTCTTCCGATATTTGCACGGTGTTTATAAATAACCATACCTGCTAATAAACACATCGCAATAATGAAGATTTTATCCCCGCTAACAATGGATGCAATAACAGCAACGACAGCTGTTATCATAGAAGAAAGTGATACGTATCTTGTTGTAAATAAAAGGCTGAAAAAGACAACAGCTAATATTGCAAAAACAACTGGTGAATAGCATAATAGCACCCCAGCAGAAGTTGCAACTGCTTTCCCCCCGCGGAATTTTGCGAAGATCGGATAGACATGTCCAAGAACAGCGGCTAATCCAAACCATAGTGGGTGAATATCTGACCCGAAAATAATCGGTAGACCTGTTGCTAATGTACCTTTTAAAATGTCAGCAATTGTTACGATAAAACCTGCTTTTTTCCCTAATGTACGGAATGTATTTGTTCCGCCTAGATTACCGCTTCCATGCTCACGAATGTCGATTCCATAACCAATTTTTCCAACGACTAATGCAAATGGAATCGAACCGAGTAGATAGGCAACGATAAATAAAAGATATGTAATAACCATGAGTTCAGTCTCCTTTATACAAATGTGTTGATAAAGGGTAAAAAGAGTTTTTCCCATTTATTGTACCATACATTTGTAAAGAGCACATTTCTTTTTTATAAATGAAAAAGTCATTAATTTTTAAAAAAACTTTCACAGGAATGTTACATTTTTCACAGGAACAGAAGAACTATATGTTGTATGATTTTAATCAAAAGACAACAACATGTTGGTGGAGGGTTATGAATGTTGAAACAAAATGTACGTGGAGAAGAATTAATGAAAGTATTTGAGACAATTATCCACGGTAATGAACAAGATTTAATGCAGGAAAATGCAAATGTAGATGGTCGATCTCCAATGGGAGTAATGGGAACGTTCGCATCTGAGAGCGCAAAGTATTATGCAATAGAAAAATTATTATCAGATCAAGTGAAAAAAGCGATAGATCAAAATATATTATATCCACATGATCTAGATTTTTATGCAACAGGAACGACGACTTGTTCGCAAATTCCGTTAGCGCAAATGCTAGCTAACGGTTTTCATACTGGACATGGACATATGAGACAACCGCAAGACATTAAAAGTGCGTTGGCGCTTTCTTCAATTATTTTTCAGGCGAATCAAAATATGCAGCACGGTGGTCAATCGTTTGCACTCTTTGATATTGATTTAGCTCCATATGTGAGAAAAACAGTAAAGAGACATAAAAAACGACTACAGTCATATCCGCTTACGAAAGAACAAATAGAGGAATTTGCATGGAAAGAGACAGAAAATGATACGTATCAGGCGTGTGAGGCTTTCGTTCATAATTCAAATAGTATGCATAGTAGGGGCGGGGGACAAGTACCATTTATTTCTATTAACTACGGAACAGACACATCGAAAGAGGGAAGACTTTTAATTAAGCAACTTTTAAAAGCGACGCAAGCTGGACTTGGTAAAGGGGAAACACCGATTTTTCCTATTCAAATTTTCAAAATGAAAAAAGGCGTGAACTTTGAAGAGTGTGATCCGAACTATGATTTATTTGAATTAGCGTTAGAAACGACCGCTGAGCGATTATTCCCTAACTTTTCGTTTTTAGATGCTCCGTTTAATGCTGTGCATTATGATGGTCGACCTGAAAGTGAAGTATGTTATATGGGGTGCCGTACTCGTGTTATGTCTAATATACATGGGGAAGAAACAGCAATTGGAAGAGGGAATTTATCGTTTACTTCTATTAATTTAGTGAAATTAGCGCTAATTAGTGGTTCAAAAGAAGCGTTTTTTGAAGCGCTAAGTTATTATTTAGATTTAGGCGTTAAGCAATTATTAGAGAGATTTGCTTATCAATGTACAAAGAGAGCAAGAGATTTTCAGTTCTTATATTCACAAGGTGTATGGCGTGGTGGAGAGACGTTACAACCTGAAGATGCTGTGGCACCGATTTTAAAACAAGGGACGTTAAGTCTTGGTTTTATCGGTCTTGCAGAATGTTTAGTAGCGTTAACTGGAAAGCATCATGGAGAAAATGAAGAATCGTGGAAGCTTGGATATGAAATTATTTCCTTTATGAGAGAGAGAATGGATAAGGCGATGGAAGAACATCAACTCAATTTCTCTGTAATTGCAACGCCAGCAGAAGGGTTATCAGGAAAGTTTGTGAAAAAAGATAGAGAAGAATTTGGTGAGATTAGCGGTATAACGAACCATAATTACTATACGAATTCATTCCATATTCCAGTTTATTATAACATTCAAGCGATAAATAAAATTCGTTTAGAAGGACCTTTCCATGCCCTATGTAACGGGGGACATATTACGTATATTGAACTAGACGGAGCAGCTATGCATAACAAAAAGGCATTAAAGCAAATTGTGCAAGCGATGGCAGAGAATGGCGTTGGGTACGGTTCAATTAACCATCCTGTTGATCGTTGTAAGTGCTGTAGTTATCATGGCATTATCGGGAATGAATGTCCGAGTTGTGGGAATGAAGATGAGAATGAAATAGAAAGAATTCGCCGCATAACAGGATATCTTGTTGGAGATATGTCAAAGTGGAATAGCGCGAAACGTAGTGAAGAGATGGATCGGGTGAAGCATAAATGAAAGTTATGAATATCATTCATGATAGTGTAGTAGATGGAGAAGGATTGCGGACAGTCGTGTTTTTTGCGGGCTGTCCGCATCGTTGTATCGGTTGCCATAATCCGAAATCATGGAATGTTTGCAATGGAACTGAAATGACGGTAGAAGAAATTGTGAAAGAGATTGAAAAAAATTCATTAACCGATGTAACATTTTCAGGCGGAGATCCATTTTTTCAAGCTGCTGAAGTGAAAAAAGTAGCAAAAGCAGTGAAGGATTTGAGAAAAAATCTATGGATTTATACAGGTTACAGGTTAGAAGAGATACAGAGTGCTCAAAATAATGATATGATAGAATTGTTACATTATGGGGATGTTTTGGTCGATGGAAGATTTGAACTTGATAAAAAAGATTTAACACTTCCATTTCGCGGAAGCTCCAATCAACGTATTATTCGATTGAAAGAGTAAAAAGGCGGGATAGGTTATATGAATAAAACAGTATTACTTGTTGAAGATGAAAGAAGATTACGTGAAATTGTTAGTGATTATTTTCGTAATGAAGGCTTTGAAGTAATCGAAGCGGAAGATGGAAAAAAAGCGCTAGAATTATTTGCTGAACATACAATTGATTTAATTATGTTAGATATTATGTTACCAGAAATAGATGGTTGGTCTGTTTGTAGACGAATTAGAAAAGAGTCAGCGGTACCAATCATTATGCTGACAGCACGTTCTGATGAGGATGATACATTACTAGGCTTTGAACTAGGTGCAGATGAGTATGTAACAAAACCTTTTAGTCCGAAAGTGTTAGTAGCTCGTGCAAAGACGTTATTGAAACGTGCGGATGGAGCGGTAGGAGTATCAGAAGAAAATACTATGTCTTTAGCTGGAATAGAAGTGAATCGACTATCTAGAACAGTTTTAGTAGATGGTGAAGAAATTATATTGACACATAAGGAGTTCGAACTTCTTGTTTATTTAATGGAGAACAAAGGAATTGTGTTGTCACGTCAACATTTATTAGATCAGTTATGGGGATATGATTACTACGGTGATGACCGAACGGTTGATACACATATTAAAAAACTGCGAAATAAGCTAGGAGATAAGGCGAGGCATATCGGCACTGTTATTCGAGTAGGTTACAAATTCGAAGAATAACCTTTAAGTTACTATGCATCCCGGCTTTGGGATATAGCAAATTTACACTCTCCTTTGTAGGTGGAATGTACAAAAAATACTTTTCTTGTCTACAATGGTAGATAGGAGTATTTTTTTAATTGGATTTCACGATGAGTTCACAAGAAGGACACAAAATGTGACTATACTGAAAGTACGAATTCACCAGGGAGGGGAAATAAAACATGGGATATTACGACGGACGGAATTTGAATGAAGAGCATAGTGAAACGAGAGAAGTGAAAAAATCAGGTAGTAAAAAAGGATATTTTTTCACAGGTTTAGTTGGAGCTGTAGTCGGGGCGGTTTCGATTAGTTTTGCAGCACCGTACATGCCATGGGTGCAAAATAATAATGCAGCTGTTTCGTCATTCAATTCTAATAAACAAGTAGAAGGAACTGTAGTTCCAGTTGTAAATAAAGCGAAAAATGAAACTGATTTACCGGGAATGATCGAAGGCGCGAAGGATGTTGTTGTAGGTGTTATTAATATGCAACAAAGTGTTGATCCATTTGCAATGCAACCGACAGGCCAAGAGCAACAAGCTGGCTCAGGATCAGGTGTTATTTATAAAAAAGCAGGAAATAAAGCGTATATTGTAACGAACAACCATGTAGTAGATGGAGCAAATAAACTTGCTGTAAAACTAAGTGATGGTAAAAAGGTAGATGCAAAGCTTGTAGGGAAAGACCCTTGGTTAGATTTAGCGGTTGTAGAAATTGATGGATCTAATGTAAATAAAGTTGCCACTTTAGGTGATTCAAGTAAACTTCGTGCGGGTGAAAAAGCGATTGCAATCGGTAACCCACTAGGGTTTGATGGAAGTGTAACAGAAGGTATTATTAGTAGCAAAGAACGTGAAATTCCAGTAGATATTGATGGCGATAAGCGTGCAGATTGGAATGCTCAAGTTATTCAAACAGATGCAGCGATTAACCCAGGTAATAGTGGTGGTGCGTTATTTAATCAAAACGGTGAAATAATTGGGATTAATTCAAGTAAAATTGCACAACAAGAAGTTGAAGGAATTGGATTTGCTATTCCAATTAATATTGCAAAGCCAGTTATTGAATCCCTTGAAAAAGAAGGAGTGGTGAAACGTCCAGCACTAGGAGTAGGTGTCGTTTCATTAGAAGATGTGCAAGCTTATGCAGTAAATCAATTGAAAGTACCGAAAGAAGTAACAAACGGCGTTGTATTAGGTAAAATTTATCCAATATCACCTGCAGAAAAAGCTGGTTTAGAGCAATATGATATAGTAGTAGCGTTAGATGATCAAAAAGTAGAGAATTCACTTCAATTCCGTAAATATTTATATGAAAAGAAAAAAGTAGGCGAGAAAGTAGAAGTTACATTCTATCGCAATGGCCAAAAAATGACGAAAACAGCTACATTAGCAGATAATTCAGCTACAAAGAATCAATAATCGGAATAAAAGAAAGTCTCTTTCATGTTGAAAGAGACTTTCTTTATCGGATATACTAAAGGAATAGGAGGGATAAATTATGATAATTGAAAACCCAACTCGTACGGAAATTGGTGAAGTATTAAAGAAAAGTAAAACGATTGCAGTTGTTGGATTATCAGATAAGCCAGAACGCACATCGTATATGGTTTCAAAAGCAATGCAAGATGCTGGGTACCGCATTATTCCAGTAAATCCAACAGTAGATGAAGTACTCGGAGAAAAGGCGGTTTCTTCACTGACGGATATTAAAGAACATGTTGATATTGTAAATGTGTTTCGTCGCTCAGAATTTTTAAAGGATGTTGCGAAAGAGTTTGTAGAGATTGATGCAGATGTTTTCTGGGCACAATTAGGAGTACAAGATGAAGATACATATAAACTTTTACAAGAAAAAGGGTACACAGTAATAATGGATCGTTGCATTAAAGTAGAGCATGTAATGACAAAATAGTATAGATTTTAAAGATAGAAAGATTGATTCAGCCCTCGCTTTTTACATAAGTAGGGCGGATGAACGAGGTGTTCATCATGAGATTTTTTAAAGGCTGTTTTTGGGGATTGTTACTTGTTATCCCATTTTGGATATTGATCATTTGGATCATGATAAAGGTTTGGAATGTATAATGTTGGAATACATATCCATTTCTCGTTGACAAACGATTATTTTTCTGAAATAGTAGCCTAGAGGAATCCTTGTGAAAAAAAACAAGGATTTTTCTATTGAAAATAGTATATAAAAGAGATAAGATAACTTGCCAAAACTATAGTCGAGGCGTTATTCTATAATAGAAACATATGTTCTGATTTGATTAGGAAAGGGGCAAGGAGTTTGGCGAAGCATCAGTTCCAATATAATGAAGATGCAATTCAAGTGTTAGAAGGACTTGAAGCCGTTCGAAAACGCCCGGGTATGTATATCGGGAGTACGGATAGCCGTGGATTGCATCATTTAGTATATGAAATAGTAGATAACTCCGTTGATGAAGCATTAGCGGGATTTGGCGACGAAATTTCTGTCGTAATACATAAAGATAATAGTATTAGCGTAATTGATAAAGGGCGAGGAATGCCTACGGGAATGCATAAGCTTGGAAAGCCGACACCTGAAGTTATTTTAACAGTACTTCATGCTGGTGGTAAGTTTGGCCAAGGAGGCTATAAAACGAGTGGTGGTTTACACGGTGTTGGGGCATCAGTTGTAAACGCCTTATCAGAATGGCTAGTAGTAACGATTAAGCGAGATGGTAGCATTTATGAACAACGCTTTGAAAATGGTGGTACTCCTGCAACGACGTTAGAGAAAATCGGGAAAACGAAAGAGTCTGGTACAACGATGCACTTCAAACCAGATACAACTATTTTCAGCACAACAAATTAT
Source organism: Bacillus sp. MYb56 (assembly GCF_002976445.1). Taxonomy (NCBI): domain Bacteria; kingdom Bacillati; phylum Bacillota; class Bacilli; order Caryophanales; family Bacillaceae; genus Bacillus; species Bacillus sp. MYb56. The sequence continues at coordinate 140,683 of NZ_PCOH01000005.1, read as the reverse complement.
AATTATGAAACATTATGTGAGAGATTACGTGAATCTGCATTCTTATTAAAAGGAATGAAAATCTCGATAAAAGATGAACGTAATGATTTAGAAGATGTGTTTCATTATGAAACAGGAATTGAGGCTTTCGTTTCATACTTAAACGAAGAGAAAGATTCGATTCATCCAGTTGTATATTTCTCGGGTGAGCAAAATGGAATTGAAGCAGAGTTAGCCTTTCAGTTTAATGATGGTTACTCAGAAAACATTCTTTCGTTTGTAAATAATGTACGTACAAAAGACGGTGGTACACACGAAGCTGGATTTAAAACAGCAATGACACGTGTGTTCAATGAGTATGCTCGTAAAGTTTCTTTATTAAAAGAAAAAGACAAAAATTTAGAGGGTACAGATATTCGAGAAGGATTAGCTTCGATTGTTTCTGTACGTGTACCAGAAGATGTACTCCAGTTTGAAGGGCAAACGAAAGGGAAACTAGGTACAAGTGAAGCTCGTTCTTCAATTGATGCAATTGTATCTGAGCATTTAGCTTACTTTTTAGAAGAAAACCCGGATGTAGCTACACTTCTTGTGAGAAAGGCAATTAAAGCAGCACAAGCACGTGAGGCTGCTCGTAAAGCGAGAGAAGAAGCGCGTACTGGTAAGAAGAAGAAAAAATCAGAAGGTACTTTGAGCGGGAAGTTAACACCTGCACAATCACGTAATCCTCAGAAAAACGAATTGTATTTAGTAGAGGGTGACTCGGCTGGTGGTTCAGCAAAGCAAGGGCGAGATCGTCGTTTCCAAGCGGTGCTACCATTACGTGGTAAAGTAATTAACACGGAAAAAGCAAAGCTTGCTGATATTTTTAAGAATGAAGAGATCAATACGATTATTTACGCAATTGGCGGCGGCGTAGGGAATGAGTTCGCTGTTGAAGATATTAACTACGATAAAGTTGTTATTATGACCGATGCAGATACGGATGGAGCACATATTCAAGTGTTACTACTGACGTTCTTCTACCGTTATATGAAACCACTTATTGAAGCTGGTAAAGTATTTATCGCACTTCCACCTTTATATAAAGTAAGTAAAGGAAAAGGGAAAAGTGAAGTAATTGAGTATGCATGGTCTGATGAAGAATTAGGTGGTGTAACGAAAAAGGTCGGTAAAGGCTACATGTTGCAGCGCTATAAAGGACTTGGCGAAATGAATGCCGATCAATTATGGGAAACAACGATGAACCCTGAAACACGTACGTTAATCCGTGTGAAAATTGACGATGCATCAAGAGCTGAGCGCCGAGTTACGACATTGATGGGGGATAAAGTAGAACCTCGCCGTAAATGGATTGAGCGTAATGTACAATTTGGTATGCAAGAAGAAGGAAATATTTTAGAAAATGAAATGATTATGGAGACGGAGGTGGAATAACATGCAGGCAGAGAAGTTTCATGACCTCCCGCTTGAAGACGTGTTAGGTGACCGCTTTGCACGTTATAGTAAATATATTATTCAAGACCGCGCGCTTCCAGATGCGCGTGACGGTTTAAAACCGGTACAAAGACGTATTTTATATTCTATGTATGTAGAAGGAAACGTACATGATAAAGCGTTTCGTAAATCAGCTAAAACAGTAGGTAATGTTATCGGTAATTATCATCCACATGGTGATTCCTCTGTATATGAGGCGATGGTCCGTTTAAGTCAAACTTGGAAAGTACGTAATGTTTTAGTTGAAATGCACGGAAATAACGGTAGTGTTGATGGGGATCCAGCAGCGGCAATGCGTTATACGGAAGCACGTTTATCACCAATCGCATCTGAGTTATTACGTGATCTTGATAAAGAAACAGTAGAATTCGTGTCAAACTTTGATGATACGAGTGAAGAACCTATTGTATTACCGGCAATGTTCCCGAATTTATTAGTGAACGGATCTACAGGGATTTCCGCTGGTTATGCAACAGAAATTCCACCGCATCATCTTGGAGAAGTAATTGATGCTACAATTATGCGTATCGATCAACCGAATAGTTCTGTGGAGGACTTGTTAACAGTTATTAAAGGACCAGATTTCCCTACAGGTGGTATTATACAAGGGATAGATGGCATTAAAAAAGCGTATGAAACAGGTAAAGGTAAAATTATTATTCGCGGAAAAGCAGAGGTTGAAACGATTCGTGGCGGGAAGCAACAAATCGTTATTACAGAAATTCCGTACGAAGTAAATAAAGCGAATCTTGTTAAGAAAATGGATGAATTACGTATAGATAAAAAGCTAGATGGAATTGCTGAAGTACGTGATGAGACAGATCGTACAGGTCTTCGTATCGTTGTAGAATTAAAAAAAGAAGCGAATGCTGAAGGTATTTTAAATTATTTATATAAAAATACAGATTTACAAATTCCATACAACTTTAATATGGTAGCGATAAATAATCGTCGTCCGACACTTATGACATTACCTAAGATTTTGGATGCATATATTGGACATCAGAAAGAAGTTGTTACAAGACGCTCACAATATGAATTAAGAAAAGCAGAAAATCGTCAGCATATTGTAGAAGGTTTAAAGAAAGCATTATCAATTTTAGATGAAGTGATTGAAACGATCCGTGGGTCTAAAGATAAGCGTAACGCGAAAGATAATTTAAGTGCGAAATTTGGATTTACAGAGGCGCAGTCAGAAGCAATTGTTTCACTGCAATTATATCGTTTAACAAATACAGATATTACAGCGCTAGAGCAAGAAGCAGCGGAACTTAGTAAGAAAATTATAGAGTTACAGTCAATTTTACAAAGTGAAAAAAGACTTTTTCAAGTTATTAAAACAGATTTGAAGAGAGTAAAGAAAACATATAGTGATAATCGCCGTGCGATAATTGAAGAGGAAATTGAAGAAATTAAAATCGATGTGGAAGTTATGATTCCGCAAGAAGATGTCATCGTTACTGTAACGAAAGAAGGCTATGTGAAACGAACAGGTTGGCGTTCGCATAATGCATCGAACGGGAAATACTTCGGTATGAAAGAGGGTGACATCTTACTTGAGCGTTTCGATACAAACACGACAGAAACCGTTCTTTTATTTACGAACAAAGGAAATTATATTTATCTTCCTGTGTATGAAATGCCAGAAATTCGTTGGAAAGATTTAGGTCAACACGTTGCGAATCTTGTTTCACTCGAGCGAGATGAATCGTTAATTTGGGCAACAGTCGTACCGAATTTTGAAGAAGAAAAACGATTTATCGTATTTGTTACACGAAACGGTATGATTAAGAAAACAGAATTAAACCAATATAAAGTGCAGCGTTATTCACGGGCATTCGTTGCTGTAAACTTGAAAAAAGATGATGAAGTTGTTGATATATTTGCGACAGATGGGACAAGTGATATTGTTCTTGCAACACATGGTGCATATGCACTTGTATTCAATGAAGAAGAAGTAAGTCCAGTTGGTGTCAGAGCAGCTGGTGTGAAAGCAATTAATTTAAAAGAAGATGACTATGTTGCTTCTGGTAAACCGTTAAATGGTGAAAAAGATCAACTTATTCTCGTTACGCAGCGAGGTGCTGTGAAACGTATAAAGGCATCGGAAATTGAGAAATCAACGAGGGCGAAGCGAGGCCTTGTAATTTTTAAAGAGTTAAAACGTAATCCGTACCGCATTGTCGGTATTGAAATTGTTCGAGATGATGAATTAGTTTACATGAAGACAGAGAAACACATTGTAGAAGAAATTGATCCGAAAGCGTTTCGAAATAAAGACCGGTATAGTAATGGTAGTTTAGTACTAGATGTTAATGATACTGGTGAAGTAATTGAAACGTGGACAAAGAAAAGAACGGAATAAAGTGAAACTTTAATCAGTGGGGGTTTTTTCCATCCCCCACTGATTATTAGCCTTCACCAATCGGGCTTTTACGGGCAGTTGGTCTCCCGCCTAACTCCCTCGCATTCCCCTTATTTTGAGGTGGGAGTCTTACTGCGCGTTAATGCGGGATAAAGGGAGCATCTTGCTATGAATGATAGCAAGATGCTTTTTTCTAAGCAAATCATTATGTATATAAAAATAATCTTGTTATAATAATGAAATGAAATCGTTCTCATAAAGTGAAACTTTAATCAGTGGGGATTTTCTTTATCCCCACTGATTATTAGTTGAGCCAATCGGGCTTTTACGAGCAGTTGATTCCTCACCTAATTTCTTTGCTTTCGTTGAATTTTGAGTTAGGAATCTTACTGCCCGTTAAAGCGGGACAAATGGAGGGGCAACATGAAAAAAATAGGTGTAGGGATTGTAGGATTTGGATTTTCTAGTACAACATTTCACATCCCGTTATTACAAACGATAGAAGAATACGATATTCGTGCTATTTTATCATCAAAAGAAGAAGTAGTGAAACAAGCATTACCAAATGCTGAAGTTGTTGGTACAATTGATGAATTAGTAAATCGAGCTGATATTGACTTAGTGGTCATTACTTCGCCGAATACAACCCATTTTCCATATGTAAAAGAAGCAATTGTACACGGTAAGCATGTTGTTGTGGAAAAACCATTCGTTGTTTCAATTGAAGAAGGAGAAGAACTTATTTCATTAGCGAACCGACATAATGTCGTTTTAAGTGTGTATCATAATCGCCGTTTGGATAATGATTTCTTAACGATAAAGAAATTATTACAAGAAAAAAGAATAGGGAATGTATACGCATATGAAGCGCATTTCGATCGTTTCCGCCCACATGTACGCGATCGCTGGAGAGAAAAGAACTTACCAGGATCAGGTATATTATATGATTTAGGATCGCATTTAATTGACCAAGCATTATCATTATTTGGGAAACCAGATGCGATAAGCGCAGATGTAATAAAACAACGACCAGGTGCAGAAGTGGATGATTACTTCCATGTTGTACTTCACTATGGAGTGAAGCGCGTTATTTTACATAGTAGCAGTTACGTAAAGCAAGCTGGACCACATTTTACACTGCATGGAGATAAAGGTTCTATCGTGAAGTATGGTATGGATTCACAGGAAGAACAATTAAAGACTGGAATGAAGCCAGGGGATAATGGTTATGGAGCAGACTCTGAAGAGAATTTTGCTACTTTAGAAACAGAAGAAAGCTTAGAGCGTATTCCAACAGAAGTCGGCTGCTATGACATGTATTATAAAGGCGTGCGAGATAGCATATTAAATGGTGAAAAACTACCTGTAACTGCTCAAGAAGGTTTAGACGTTATTAAATTGATTCAATTGGCGACTGAAAGTAGTGAAACGGGTAGAGTCATTGCGGTAAAATAAAAAAAGACACGAATTTCGTGTCTTTTTTTATTAGGAATATGCGAATATGACTCATTATTTAGTTTAGTCGTTTATCATACATTAACTGGATTTGTATGCCGTAAGGATCTTCAATAATACCATATGCTTCACTAAATACATTTTTTTCTAGTGGAGAGATTATTTTCACATGCTTATCGGAAATTAAATTATTATAAAATCTTTGTATTTCTTCTAAATTAGCACTTTGAATGCAAAGTGACATGTTATTTCCAACGCTATAACGTTCAGTAGGGTTCATTGTATCTTCGGCTATCATTAGCTTTGTATTCCCAATTTGTAAAACAGAGTGGGCAATATGATCTTTATTTTCACTTGTAATTTCAAAAGAACTATCTCTTTTGGCCAGTTCTTCATACGTAACAATCATTAACTTCTTGGCCTCTAAATTACGTGTATAAAAATTAATTGCCTCCTTTGCTTGCCCATTCATTGAAAGAAAAATAGCTATTTCTAATGTCATAAATATATAACTCCTTTATTAGTTAATAATTATAATATAGACTAAAAAGGTTTCAATACATGACACCTTTTATGGAGGGAAATATGAAAAAAACTGAACGAATAAATGATATGCTTATTTTCTTAAATAATAAAAGATATTTTAATTTAAAAGATTTAATGGTTAGATATGATATTTCTAAAAGTACCGCTCTACGAGATATTCAATCATTAGAAGAAATAGGTGTACCAATATATTCTGAACTAGGTAGAAATGGGAGTTATAAAATTATAGAAAATAGTGTGTTATCACCAATATATTTTAGTGTGGATGAAATGTATGCGTTATACTTTTCGATGCTTACATTAAATGGATACAAAACAAAGCCATTTAATATAGAAAGTATTGCGCTTGAAAATAAATTTAAACATGTATTACCTGATAATGTGAGTAAAAATATTTCAATCATGGAACGAACGCTTTCCTTTGAAGTAACAAATCATAGTAACTTTAGTCCGTTCTTAAAAGAACTTTTACAGGGGATTTTTGCTGAGCGAGTTTATCATTTAACATATTTAAAAAAAGATGAGGAGAAAGTATTGGTCGCCCAATTTATTCGAATAGAATCTAAATTTGGACAGTGGTATGCTAAAATCTTTAATTTTGAGACAAATCATGTTCAAATAATTAGATGTGATAAAATTCTTTCTATTGTGGAAACAAGCAATACTAATTCAAAAAATCTTGAAGAATTGTTAAGTTATCTTACTAATTTTCATAGAAGGCCTGATGCAACTGATTTTATTGTCGTTGTTAATCAAAAAGGAAAAGACATTTTTGATAAAGAGAATTATCCTTCCATGAAGATACAAAAAGAAAACGAAAATTACATTATAACAGGCTATTTTAATAAACAAGAAGTTGATTTTATCTCGAACTATTTTCTGAATTTCGGAGAAACGATTATCTCAATTCAGCCTGTTATGCTAAAAGAGTTAATCTATAATAAGGTATTATCTATAAAGCAGCATTTAACTTCGTTAAGAGAAAATTAGTATTAATAATTTTTTTAACACCAAAAAGCCCTTGAGATTTAAATATCCAAAGGGCTTTTTTATGATTTTGTTTGTTCTTTAGAAAAAATTATTTTTCTGGGACGGAAAGTCCATAAAAAAACATCGTAACTACATCTTGTATATGTTTTTCTCGATCTCCTTCAAGAAGCTGTGCCCCGAAATCATCACCTAATTTAGTGAACATTTGAATGTAAAGTAACATCATTTCTTTTGAAAGGTGTGGATTAATTTCATTTTTGCGCTGTGCTTGTTCTAATATTTCTAAATACCAAGGTAAGATTTTTTCGTTTTGATAACTATAAATAAATTCTCGGAGCGCTTCGTCTCTTTGCATCATTTGTAGTAACATATCCGGCTGAAATAACCCACCAGTATTCATTTTTCTTACAATCATTTTTTGCATCATCTCATGAAAAGGTAATTTTTCCTCTGCAAGTTTTTTATAATATTGAAATTCAGATGTTATAAATTCTTGTATAAGCTCTCTAAATAATGCTTCTTTACTTCCGAAATGATTATAAATGGTAACTTGAGAAACGTTTGCTTCTTTTGCAATATGCTCTATTTTCACTTCATTAAATCCACGTTCTGAAAATAATAAGAAGGCCGCCTCTTTAATAGCACGTTTTTTCTTTTCTTTCACTTTTTCAAAGCCGTTCAATGCAATCACCTCAATTAAAATATACAAGAAAAAATAATTGAAAACAATATTTTTGAAATATGGACATATAAATATTTCAAAAAGTTGTTGCGAATATGAAAGATGAGGAGTACAATAATTTTGAAATATCACATGTTAAATATTTCAAAAAATGAGGTGGGTTTATGATTTCAGTTCAAAATGTTACAAAACAGTTTTCAAATGGAAAAGGCTTGTTTGATATTACATTTGAAGTGAAAGAAGGAGAAGTTTTTGGCTACTTAGGACCAAATGGTGCTGGGAAATCAACAACGATTCGTAATTTAATGGGATTTATAAAACCGACGGCTGGTAAAGCGACAATTTTCGGATTAGATTGTTGGGAAGATGCTGCGAAAATTCAAAGAGAAGTTGGCTATTTACCAGGAGAAATTTCTTTTATTGAAGGAATGAATGGATTAGAGTTATTAAATTTGATGCAAGGAATGCGTGGGTTAAAAAATATAAAAAGACGAGATGAATTGATAGAACGTTTGCAGTTCGAGGTGAAAACACCAATTCGAAAAATGTCTAAAGGAATGAAACAAAAAGTAGGTATAGTTGCGGCATTTATGCATGATCCAGAAGTGTTAATTTTAGATGAACCGACATCAGGACTCGATCCACTTATGCAACAAGTATTTATAGATTTAATATTAGAGGAAAAGCAAAGAGGAAAAACAATCCTTATGTCATCACATATTTTCACTGAAATTGAGAGAACTTGTGACAGAGTAGCTATTATTAAAGATGGTTGTCTTGTAACCGTTGAAAACATTCATGATTTACAAGGCATGAGAAGACAGGTGATAGATGTAACAGTATCATCTCAAGAAGAAATCGAATCTCTTAAACAATGTGATTTGCAATTTGAAGGAATGAAAGGTAGAGAGGCGTCAATTATTGTGCAAGGAAACTATCAAACTGTTTTACAAATACTTTCAAACTATAATGTAACTGCACTTCAAACGAGAGCGACGGATTTAGAACATTTATTTATGCATTATTACGAGAAGAAAGAAGGGGTAAAGCATGAATAAACAACTATTTTTAGCTAGTTTGAAAGAAACGAAAAAAAGTATATTCAGCTATGCTACTGGTGCAGCTCTTTATTTATGGTTATTAATTTGGATATTCCCATCGATGGTTTCAGCCAAAGGTTTAAATGAATTAATAAGTGCCATGCCTGATAGTGTGAAAAAAATTGTTGGAATGGAAGGTCCGATTCAAAATGTAATGGATTTTTTAGCTGGTGAATATTATAGTCTATTGTTTATTATCATTTTAACAATTTTTTGTGTCACGGTTGCAACGCATCTAATTGCTCGTCATGTAGATAAAGGGGCGATGGCATATTTATTAGCAACACCTGTATCCAGGGTGCAAATTGCAATTACACAAGCTACTGTTCTCATATTGGGGCTACTAATAATTGTAATTGTCACTTATGTAGCTGGTATATTAGGTGCAGATTGGTTTTTAAAAGATAATAACTTAAATAAAGAATTATTTTTGAAAATAAATGTAGTTGGAGGGCTTATATTTTTAGTAGTTAGTGCCTATTCATTTTTCTTTTCTTGTATATGTAATGATGAAAGAAAGGCACTTAGCTACTCAGCCAGTTTAACAATCTTATTTTTCGTATTAGATATGGTAGGGAAATTAAGTGATAAGTTAGAGTGGATGAGAAATATATCTTTATTTACATTGTTTCGTCCGAAAGAAATTGCTGAAGGAACATATAATATATGGCCAGTAAGTATAGGCTTAACTGCTGGAGCACTTTGTATCTTCATAGTAGCAATTGTAGTGTTTAGGAAGAGGGATTTACCGTTGTAAATTAGAAAGTCCACTGAGAAAGTGGGCTTTTTTTGTTTGTAAATTCGAAGGGATATCTTTTAGAGAAACATTTAAGTAGATAGTCAAAATGGAATGTTTACATTTTTTCTTGTAGAAATATTCAAAAGAATTGAACCTTTTTCTAGGATACTCCGTCTAATATGTGTAAAGTTTAATTAATAGAGAGGCTGAAACAGGAGGACCAATTGTGAAAGTAATTCCTTTATATAAGATGATTGTAAAAGAAGAAACGGATGTTTCTTTAGCAAAAAAGGGTAATCACGAGGCTTTTATGACACTTATACATACAGAAAAAGTAAAGATGTATCGCATTGCGAAGGCGATGTTATGTGATGAGACGAATATAGAGGATGCGATGCAGGCAACAATTTTAAAAGCTTATGAAAATATAAAAAAACTGAAAAAGGAAGAATTTTTTCAAACTTGGCTCATTAGAATTTTAATAAATGAGTGTAACAATATAATTCGCTCTTATAAAAAAGTAATTGTAATTGAGGATCATGATAGTAATATGGTGGCGTTCGATCAATATGAAGATATTGACCTTTGTAATGCTATTCAGTCTTTAACGGAAGAACTAAGAGCTGTAACTGTACTTTATTATTATGAAGATATGAATCAAGAAAGTATTGCAACGCTTTTAGAAATTCCAAAAGGAACGGTTAAATCAAGATTGTCACGTGCAAGGGAACAATTAGAAGAGCGATTAAAGATGGAGTAGGAGGTGGTTAAAATGGATAAAGAAAAATTATTTGATGAAAAATTAAAAAAGAGAATAGAAAAGGATAATACCGTATTGCCACAGGCACTAAATGAAAAAATTAATGATACACTTCATAATCTTCCTGTAAAAAGAAAGAGTTATAGAGTACATATGATGTTTATTAGTGCCGCTGTTCTAACGCTATCAATTGTATCTATGTCTGAGTTTTCTATACAGAGCTTTGCACAAAATGGAGGGATGTTTAATTACGTAAAGAAGAATGCATTTTCTGATTATGAGAATGAAGAAGAAATAAAGTCGAACGTCAATTATCCAGATAAGGAAAAGATTCATCAAAAGATGCTTGATTCAATTGATCATTTCCAAAATGTTTCAGGGCAATTCGAAGAATATTCTAGCTCTACAAGAATTGCTACAACATATAAATATGCGATTGATACGGAGAAACAAAGTGGTATTTCATCTAAAGAAGACAAGCTATCGAAAAAAAGCACGATGATTTATAGCGAGGAAGGAAAAAAAGAGTTTAATGATAAGAATAATACGTATAAAGAGACGAGATGGAGTCCAAAAGAAAGAAATAATGAACTATTAAAATTAAGCCCTACGGAAAGGTTATTGAGAAAATCAAGTGAGAAGAAACGGTATGATGACGAATATGTGGGATTCGCTAAGTACAGTATTCAATCAGAATTTGCTGATCTATTAATTCGATATAAAGATTGGAGTTATAAAGAAACGAAGTATCTTGGACTCGATTGCTACAAAATAGAAGGGGTAATAAACATAGAAATGCCTGTAAGTACATCTGAAGATTTGAGTGGGAAATTTGAAATGGTTGTAGAGAAAAATACGGGGATTATGTTGAAGTTCCTTAGTTTCCATGAAGGTATGATTCAATATTCGATTACGACTGAATGGATACAAATAAACAAAGGATTGAAAGAGAATGTATTTCAAAAGGATAGCACTAATTATGAAAAATTGAAAAACATATTAGATGAATAGAAAACGGAGGGAACTATATGGAGAATACCTCTCCTTCAAGAGAAAAGAAAAATAAACGAAAATATAAAAAGACAACGATCATAAGTGTATTGTTAGGAGTATTACTATTTGGCGGAGTTGGGTATGGTGCTTATGTATATATGAAAACTTCTAATCTCGTACAAAAATCTAATTTGAACTTATCGCGTGGTGAAAAATCAAATTTACGTGAGAAAGCTGTAAAGCCAATTACACACAACGTTTCAATGTTAATTATGGGGATTGATGAAAATCAAGAACGGCAAAAGGGCTATAATGGTGCATTTCATACGGATGCATTATTGTTAGCTACGTTTAATAAAGAAGATAAGACAGTGAAATTAACCAGTATACCAAGAGATACTTATACATATGTTCCAATCGAAAAGAAAAAAGATAAAATAACACACGCATATGGAAGTGGTTTCGTTAAAAACGGAAAGGATGGAGGGCCACAAGCTTCTGTTGAGGCAGTAGAAAAGTTGCTGCAAGTACCGGTAGATTATTTTGTGAAATTTAATTTTGGGTCATTTATTAAAATTGTCGATGGGCTCGATGGTGTTGAGGTAGATGTCCCGGTTGAATGTACTGAACAAAATAGTAAAGATGAACCCGATACGATTCACTTGAAAAAAGGGGTTCAAAAATTAACGGGAGAAGAAGCACTTGCTTTGGCGAGAACTCGTCATATTGATAGTGATGCAATGAGGGGACAGCGCCAACAACTTGTTATTGAGGCGATTTTAAGTAAATTAAAAAGTGTAGGGTCTATTACAAAACTGGAGAAAATGGTTGAGGCCGTCGATGGCGATTTTAAAACAAATTTAGCATTGGATGATATTTTATCTTTTTATAAATATGGTTTAGATTGTTCAGTTGAGAAGATTCAACTGAACGGTGATGATTTATATTTACCAAATGGCCCAAATGGGAAGCGTGTATATTATTATAATCCTAATAAAAAAGACTTGCAAAATTTGAGTAATACACTCAGAACACATCTTGGATTAAGTGAGAAGCAAATTGAGGGAAATTAAAGCGGATGCTATATCTGCTTTTTTTTGTTTTTGTAGGAAAGAGATCTCTAGAATATACATTATTTATTAACGACAATCTACAGTCTATTTATTGGAAAGTATCATTAACACTATTAAATTAGTGTATATGTAATGATAAAAAACGATGTTAAAAAACTATATGGAATTTTTATGAATATTACTGTAAGAAAATAATTTTTTAATAATTTTCAATAATAACACTTTACAAATTTTAAAAAATTAGTAGAATAAGAAGTAGTAAGAATCGTCTGATAAATATATAAAGAAAAACAGAATTATCAGAAAATTCTTAAATAGCTATCGTTTAGAATTAGGGAGGGTACAAAAATGAAAAAGAAAAAAATGAAAAAACTAACAGCAGTTGTAGTACCGGTTTTAGCAATGAGCATGGCATTAACAGCATGTTCTACATCAGGCGGAGATAAAAAGACAAGCACAAACTCAAGTGGAGATAGCAAGTCAGAGGGAAAATTAGCGGCAAAACAAGTGTTGAATCGAACAGTAAACCAAGAGATTCCAACGATGGATTCTTCTAAATCAACAGATACAGTATCTTCACAAATGCTAGGGAATACGATGGAAGGATTATATCGTCTTGATAAAGATAATAAGCCTATTCCAGCTGCAGCAGAATCTAGCACGAAAAGTGAAGATGGTAAAAAATATACATTTAAACTGCGTAAAGATGCAAAATGGTCAAATGGAGATCCAGTAACGGCGAAAGATTTCGTATATGCTTGGCAACGTCTATTAGATCCAAAAACAGCTGCTGAGTATGCATTTATCGCATTCCCAATTAAAAATGCAGAAGTGGTTAATAAAGGTGAAAAACCTGTAGCTGAATTAGGAGTGAAAGCGGTAGATGATCTTACGCTTGAAGTTGAATTAGAGCAAGCGGTACCGTACTTCTTAAACTTAGTAGCATTCCCATCGTACTACCCATTAAATGAAAAATTCGTAAAAGAAAAAGGGGAGAAGTTCGGTATAGAGTCTGATACAACAGTTTATAATGGACCGTTCGTTCTTAAAGATTGGAAGCATGAACAAGGATGGCAATTAAAGAAAAATGATCAATATTGGGATAAAAAGACTGTAAAACTTGAAGAAGTTAACTTCAGTGTTGTTAAAGAACCAGCAACTCTTATCAATTTATATGATAGCGGTCAAGTTGACTTTGCTTTATTAACTGGAGAGTTCGTAGATAAATACAGAAATAAGAAAGATGAATTCGGAACATATTCACAAGTGAGTACGTATTTCATTCGTATGAACCAAAAACGTGATGGACAAGATACACCATTAAAGAGTAAAAAGTTACGTGAAGCAATTGCACTATCAGTTGATAAAAAGAATTTAGCAAACGTAATTTTAAATGATGGATCAAAAGAAGCTGACTTCTTAGTACCAAAAGGTTTAGCAACTGGACCAGACGGTAAAGACTTCCAAGAAACGTTTAAAAATGGTTTAAAACCAAATGCTAAAAAAGCTGCTACAGCTTGGGAAGAAGCGAAAAAAGAGCTAGGTAAAGACCAAGTTACAATTGAATTCTTAAACTATGATACTGGTAATGCGAAAAAAGTTGGAGAATATATTAAGGACCAAATTGAGAAGAACTTAAAAGGTGTAACAGTTAACATTAAACTTCAACCATTTAAGCAAAAACTAAAATTAGAATCTGAGCAACAATATGATATTTCATACGGTGGTTGGAATCCAGATTATGCAGATCCAATGACGTTCTTAGATATGTTTGAGACTGGACATTCTCATAACCAAATGAGCTTCTCTGACCCTAAATATGACGGCATGGTGAAAAAAGCTGGAACGGAATTAATGAGCGATGCGAAGAAACGTTGGGAAGAGTTAGGAAAAGCTGAAAAAACATTACTTGAAGAAGATGTAGCGATTGTACCTTTATATCAACGTGGGGATTCTTATGTTTTACAACCAAATGTAAAAGGTGTAGTAAAACATAATATCAGTCCAGAATTTAGCTTTAAGTGGGCATACGTGACTGAAAAATAATAGAGTTAAAAAAGCATTTCAAAGTAGCTTAGCTACTTTGAAATGCTTTTTTTTAGCTCAGTTAAATAGAGAAGAATAAGGCGTATAGTACGTACATATAGTAGATGGGGGATAAATCATACTAATTTATGAAGATAAAAATCAGAATATTTAAAATAAAACTATTTACAAATACGAAAAATAGAGTAGAATAATATTAGTTATAATTTTCAGAAAATTAATTGTTAGCAAGGGGTCTCTCAAGGGTTGGTAATGTACATATAATTAGGGAGGGTACAAAAATGAAGAGAAAAAAGATGAAAAAGTTAACAGCGGTTGTAGTACCAGTTTTAGCAATGAGTGTTGCATTGACAGCGTGCTCTGGATCAGGTGGGGAGAAGAAAACGACTACTACATCTAATAGTGGGGAAGAAAAAAAAGCTGATATTAAATATGCAGCGAAGCAAGTATTAAATCGTACGGAAAATCAAGAAATTCCGACGATGGACACTTCTAAATCTACTGATACGTTAGGGGCACAAATTTTAGGGAACACAATGGAAGGATTATATCGTCTTGATAAAGATAATAAGCCTATTCCGGCTGCTGCAGAATCAAGTACGAAAAGCGAAGATGGTAAAAAATATACGTTTAAACTGCGTAAAGATGCAAAATGGTCAAATGGAGAGCCTGTAACAGCGAAAGATTTCGTATATGGATGGCAGCGCTTACTTGATAAAAACACAGCGGCAGAATATGCATTTATTGCTTACTATATTAAAAATGCAGAAGCGATTAATAAAGGAGAAAAACCTGGAACTGAATTAGGAGCAAAGGCGGTAGATGATTATACACTAGAAGTAGAATTAGAAAAACCGGTACCGTACTTCTTAAATTTATTAGCATTCCCGTCATATTATCCTTTAAATGAAAAGTTCGTAAAAGAAAAAGGAGAGAAATTCGGTTTAGAAGCAGATACAACATTGTATAACGGGCCATTTGTAATGGCATCGTGGAAACATGAACAAGGTTGGCAGCTGAAGAAAAATGATAAGTATTGGGATAATAAGACTGTGAAATTAGAAGAAATTAATTACAGCGTTGTAAAAGAAGTGGCTACAAAAGTAAATTTATATGATACAGGATCGATTGACTTTACATTATTATCAGGAGAATTTGTAGATAAATATAAATCGAACAAAGATGAATATGGTGAGTATTCAGAAGCAAGTACGTTCTTCTTACGTTTAAATCAAAAGCGTAATGGACAAGATACACCGTTAAAGAGCAAAAAACTTCGTGAAGCAATCGCATTATCAATTGATAAAAAAGGTTTAGCAAACGTTATATTAAATAATGGATCAAAAGCAACGGATCAATTGGTTCCAAAAGGGCTTGCGACAGGACCGGATGGTAAAGATTATCAAGATACATTTAAAAATGGTCTGAAATATGATACGAAAAAAGGCGCAGCAGCTTGGGAAGAAGCGAAAAAGGAACTTGGAAAAGATCAAGTTACAATTGAATTACTAAGCTATGATGATGGAACTGCGAAAAAGATTGCCGATTACTTTAAAGATCAAATTGAGAAAAATTTAAAAGGTGTAACAGTTACCACGAAAATTCAGCCATTCAAACAAAAATTAAAATTAGAGTCAGCGCAAGATTATGAAGTTTCATTTGCAGGTTGGAGCCCAGATTATTCGGATCCAATGACATTTATTGATATGTTTGAATCGAAGAGTCCATATAACCAAATGAGTTATTCAAATCCGAAATACGATGAAATGGTACAAAAAGCAGGTAATGAATTATTGTCTGATCCGAAGAAGCGCTGGGAAACGTTAGGGAAAGCAGAAAAAATATTCCTTGAAGAAGATGCAGGATTAGTTCCTTTATATCAAACAGGAAGAGCGTACGTAATGAAACCGAATGTAAAAGGAATTGTGAAACACAACATTAGTCCAGAATATAGCTTTAAGTGGGCGTATGTAACTGAGGATGGCGGAAAGAAATAACATGAAAGCATTTCAAAAGTGGCTAATATGCTTTTGAAATGCTTTTTTTGTATGAATAGGAGAATAAGGCACATGGAAATTAGAAAGGAGTTCAACAATTGGATAGATAAATGATAGCAGAGATTTCATATTGATGAGAAAAATATAGAACATAGCAATAGAGAAGAATAAGAGGGGATATGTTTACATATAGTAGACGGGGGATGATTCATATAGTAGTAATAGTAAAATAGCAAGTTATTATCATAAAAAAATAAATATTTAGAAAATTTACAAAAATACTTTACAAAACCGGAAAAAATAGTAGAATATTAATTAATAAGAATTTTCTGATAACGAAAGTTAATAGAGAATCTCTAACTGTTAATATCGTACATATAATTGGGGAGGGTACAAAGAAATGAAGAGAAAAAAGATGACAAAATTAACAGCGGTTGTAGCACCAGTTCTAGCAATGAGTATGGCATTAACAGCTTGCTCGGGATCAGGTGGAGAGAAGAAAACAACTACAACGTCTAATGGTGGGGAAGAGAAAAAATCCGATATTAAATATGCAGCAAAACAAGTATTAAATCGAACAGAAACGAATGAAATTCCGACGATGGATACTTCGAAAAGTACGGATACACTTGGTTCACAAATTTTAGGAAACACGATGGAAGGATTATATCGTCTTGATAAAGATAATAAGCCAATCCCAGCTGCAGCAGAATCTAGCACAAAAAGCGAGGATGGTAAAAAATATACATTCAAGCTACGTAAAGATGCAAAATGGTCAAATGGTGATCCAGTAACTGCAAAAGATTTCGTATTTGCATGGCAACGTCTATTAGATCCAAAAACAGCTGCTGAGTATGCATTTATTACTTACTATATTAAAAATGCAGAAGCGATTAATAAAGGAGAAAAACCTGTAACTGAATTAGGAGTAAAAGCAACCGATGATTATACGCTTGAAGTAGAATTAGAGCAAGCGGTACCATACTTCTTAAACTTAGTGGCATTCCCATCATACTATCCATTAAATGAGAAGTTCGTAAAAGAAAAAGGAGAGAAGTTCGGTTTAGAATCTGATACGACAGTCTATAATGGACCGTTTGTACTTACTGATTGGAAACATGAGCAAGGCTGGAAATTGAAGAAAAATGACCAATATTGGGATAAAAAGACTGTAAAACTAGATGAAATTAATTACAGTGTAGTAAAAGAAGTAGCTACAAGGGTAAATTTATATGATACAGGTGCAATTGATTTCGCGCTTTTATCAGGAGAATTCGTTGATAAGTATAGAAATAAAAAAGATGAGTTTGGAACATATTCAGAACCAAGTACATTCTATTTACGTTTAAATCAAAAGCGTGCTGGTCAAGATACACCACTAAAAAGCAAGAAATTACGTGAAGCAATTGCATTATCGATAGATAAAAAGAATTTAGCAAATGTCATCTTAAATGATGGTTCAAAAGGAGCCGATTATTTAGTTCCGAAGGGTTTAGCAGCTGGACCTGACGGTAAAGATTTCCAAGAAACATTTAAAAATGGTTTGAAACAAGATACTAAAAAGGCTGCGGCTGCATGGGACGAAGCGAAAAAAGAACTTGGAAAAGATCAGGTGACAATTGAATTCTTAAACTACGATACTGGTAATGCGAAAAAAGTTGGAGAGTATGTAAAGGATCAGATTGAGAAAAACTTAAAAGGTGTAACAGTAAATATTAAACTTCAGCCGTTTAAGCAAAAATTAAAATTAGAATCAGAGCAAGAATATGATATCGCATATGGTGGTTGGAGCCCAGATTATGCAGATCCGATGACATACTTAGATATGTTTGAAACAACGAATTCTCAGAATCAAATGAGTTACTCAAATTCAAAATATGATGAGAGTATTAAAAAGAGTAAAACAGAATTAATGTCTGATGCAAAGAAACGTTGGGAAGAGTTAGGGAAGGCAGAAAAAGTGTTACTTGAAGATGATGTAGCACTTGTACCTTTATATCAAAATGCTAGATCATATGTTATGCAACCAAATGTAAAGGGAATTGTGAAACATAATATTAGTCCGGAATATAGTTTCAAATGGGCGTATGTAGAAGAGAAATAATAACAAATAAAAGCATTTCTAAGGTGTAGTAAAGCACTTTGGAAATGTTTTTTTTTGCACCACTTTTTTATGAATGAATATAAGTATTATAGAAAAATGAAGGAGAATCCCATGAAAAGAAATTCGTACATTGATTTTTTAGCTTATTACGGAATAGGGAGTGCTCATCCTGGTGGTTTTACGTTAACGAAGCAATTACTATCTCAATTGCCGCTTAGACACGGAGAAAATGTTCTTGAGATAGGTTGCGGCACGGGGAAAACAGCGGCGTATATGACAAAAGAATTGGGTTATAAAGTGACAGCGGTTGAAAAGAATGAAATTATGATTCAAAAAGCGAAAGATAGATGGTTGTTTGATGGTTTAAATATACAATTGATTCAAGGAGATGTAGAAAGGTTACCGTGTTTAAATGATTCTTTTGAGCTTGTACTTGGAGAATCTATACTCGCTTTTACAAATAAAGAAAAGGTTATTTCGGAATGTTATCGTGTATTACAAAAGGATGGGAGACTTGTTGTCATTGAAATGATTACCGAAAAACATATTGAGAAGAAAGAGGAGGAAAAGATTGGACAGTTATACGGTATGAAAGAATTATTAACTGAGAATGAGTGGATTCATTTATTTCAAGCAGCAAATTTTAAAAGAATTACAATTGCGGGTGGCGGAACTATTGCAGAAACAGTTGCAGGACATGTGGAAGAGCCAGAGTGGAATGTATCACCGTTTATTCCGGAAGAATTGTATGAGGCGTGGGTGCAACACGAACAAGTACTGCTTATGTATCAACATATTTTAGGGCATCGGATTTTTATATGTGAAAAATAGAAAAAGAGTTGGCTAAAGATAGTCAACTCTTTACTATGTTAGATGAAAAATAATGCAGCCAAAGTAATTCCAAAAATAAAGCCAAATCCGAGTTCAAGGCCCCAGCCACCGCCGCCACAACCACCGCAACCACGACCGCCGCATCCACAGCCACTAAATCCACCATCGAATCCACCACCGCATCCAAATCCACAGTTATCACATCTGCTAATACCACCGCAAATATCACATCCGCCGTTTGAATATGCGTTATAGTACCCGAATCCTGTATCAAAAGATGAGCGCTGTTGCATTGGTTCAATCCAAACAGAATCGTTTGTTACATCTATTATTTTGCCTAAGTGAATGCGACCATCCCGATCTTCAATTCGAACAACTTTACCGAAATAACGTTGGCATGTATCATAACATCTTTTTCTATGCATGTTCTTTCCTCCTTCCGTATTACCGTAATACGATATGTAAGCAGGACAAGTGCGGCTTGTACGAATGACCTATCTATCATAATTGTTATACGAAAGGGGAAATATACGAACAGGATACATAACGAGGAGGAAGAGAAATGAAATCTACAGACCAATTTCAGACGTACGAAATTCCTTGGGAGGAATTAATAGAAGCACTGCGAGGTGAAATGAAGAAACAAGTAGGGGCGGATATTATTGATACGGTCGTATGTAATTTGAAAGATGGTTTTGAAGTGTATACATATGTGCAGGGTGATTTGGATTTCGAGTATACAGAAGCTCTTGAACGAAAATATGGAAGTGACGGGAAAATCCCTAATTTGTTAACAGTTATGCTGGTAGCTAGCATTTATAATACGGGTGAAGAGAATATACGTTTACATGCAGATCAAAAGGAAAATCCGATTGTTGAAGTATATGTGAAGAAGTAAAGAGTGCGCTAATTATAGCGTGCTCTTTATTTCTTGTATTGAAAAGAAAATCAAACTTTAATGGTGGAATTTATAGCTGGAAAAGTATGAAATCTATGTGTTATTTCAGATATATAATAAGGAAAAAATTCGAAATAAAATATGGGAGTAGTTCATTTTTGTTTACATAATGTAATTGCTGTGAACTGTTGTCCTAAAATACAAGTCATATATCTTGTTTCCTCTCATAAATTTAAACATAGGAATTTGTCTACAAAGGTGGCGAAGCCTCATCATGAAAATTCGAATTTGTGCCACGTTCATGCTGTTTCTATTTATATGTTTACCTTTTTCAGTTTTTGCAAAAGGAGAGGAGGCAAAGGAAAGGGTCGTTTCACTTGTATATGATGATTCGGGCAGCATGAGAAATAACGATCGCTGGAAGTATGCCAATTACGCCTTGCAAAGTTTAGTTGCGCTATTAGATGAGAAAAATAAGTTTTCTTACGTTCCAATGAGTAAGCCGGATGCTCCATTAAACATTTCATTAACAAAGGATCAAAGGCAAACAGAAATTGAGGGGATTGGGGCGTGGAAAACATATTTAAATACTCCATTTAGCGCAGTAGAAACGGCGATGCAATCTATAAAAAAGGAAGCAGATATAGATGGGAAACGTGAATTTTGGCTTATTGTATTAACTGACGGGGCATTTAATGATTTGGAGAAAGATAAGATTGGCGGAAAAGAACAAATTACACAGAAGTTAGCGCAGTTTAAGAAAGAAATGGATTCGAAAAAGATCTCTTTACATCCAGTCTTAATCACGATGGAAGAGGATTTAGGGCAGCAAGAGAAGCTGCAGTTAAATACGTTTAAAGAGATTTGGAAAAAAGAAATGAATGGAGTTGTCATGCCGTCTAGCGGTGAGGATGGTATTGTACAAAGTGTGAATCAAGTGGCAGCATTAGTTGCAAATCGTGATCCATTTTCTTCTGTTGAGTCGATTGTCAAAACGAAAATAGTAGGGAAAAAAGTAGAGATTACAACACCGTTTCCATTAAAGCGTATGACGCTTGTACGACAATCACCTTCTTTGTCTAATTATAAAGTTATGCAACTTTCCAAACCGTTACAATTGCAGTCTTCTTTTTCTATACATGCACCAGGAGAAGCTAAATTATTCGGAAATATAGTGCATGTAAGTACAGCGAACCAGGAAGTGATTAAGCCAGGGACATATACGATAGAAGTGGATCAGGACATTGAGAAAGAGGGATTACAAGTACTTGTTGAACCAGCGCTTAATTATACTGTTTCTACGTACGACAAAGATGATAAAGATAGAAAAAATGTTGAGAAAATGTATGAAGGTGTGACAGCTGTTATTGAAGCGAAACCTACTGAATTACCAATTCAAACTTCTTATTTCGAAGCAGAAGTAGAAATAGATGGAAAGCAGTATCCGATGAAGTGGGATGATAAAAGACATGTGTTTTATTACGAGACACAGGTTGGTAAAGCGTTAGTACGCGGGAAAGTCCATATGAATATAAAGGGATTTTATAGACAGACGAAAGAATTCAAAATTGAACCAGCTGAAAAACCAAAATTAACACTTCAAGCTGTTACGAAAGATTATGAAGAAAAGGTAACAAATTTAGAAAATAGTAAACCATTTATTTTACAGCCCCAGTTAAATGGTAAACCGATGACAGAAGAGGCTGTAAAGAAACTATTAAAATCTACTGGTGTCACATCGAATCAATCGATCAACTATGAATTAAAACAGCATGGTAGTCAAGTTTATGTTTATCCTCGACCTTATTACTCCGACACATTCAATTTTACAGATACCGGCACCGTAGAGGCTACCATCACGATCAATGATTCAACATTACAAGAAGTAAAGGAAAAGATCGTACTGCACATTGAAAATGCGCCGTTTTTTGAGAAGTATGCGCTCATTTTTAAATTTGTAATTCCTATCACTTTATTACTTTTAATAGTAGGAATTATTATTTTAGGATGGGTTGTTCGTCCTAGATTTCATAGGAAAGCATTACTATATTACGAATGGGATCAAGAAGTAGCGAAAGATTGGCTTTATCAATCTGAACCAGAGTTACTTAAAAATAAATGGTGGAAGCACTATTTTGGCATTCCATTCCGAGCAGAAAGAAAGACTGTGCAATCTGTAACATTAATAGCGAAAAAAGGATCGAAATCTATATTTGTAGCGAAAGAATCGCAAGTGGTTGGGATGATTATTGATGGGATGTTTATAACAGAGGAAGAGGTAGGAATGGAGCATAAGACGTTGTATCCAAATGAACTTTTAGTAATTGATAGAGGATATGGTAAGGAGATTTACCGGTACGAATGTGAATAGTAGATAGGGTGTAAGAGGGGCGGAGGAGGCCCGGCTCTCTTTATTCTTCTTTTCAAACAAGCAAGAATAGGAAGGTGGTTCACATGACATTACAAGTTCCAACAATTTTAATTGGCTTAGGTGGAATCGGTAGTACTGTCACACATCAAATATATGAAAGATTACCTGAGGAGCGTCGTAAAAAGGTAGCGATGCATGTATTTGATACAGATGTGAATACATTGAGTAAATTTGATCATATTCGGAAGTTTAAGACGCAAACGAGCTCGAGTAAAACACCGAGAGAGTATATTGCGGGAGATCCAACGATTCCAGAGTGGTTTCCGATGGACCCGACTATACTTGATAAACCGTTAACAGAAGGGGCTGGACAGTTACGCGTCATTTCACGGTTAGCGTTACGTGCTGCGATGAAAGAAGATAAACTCACATCGTTTTGGCAAGAAATCGAGAAGATTTTTCCAGTTACAAGTGATCAGACCGAATATGGTGTACGTGTCATTATTGTAACATCACTAGCCGGCGGAACAGGCTCAGGGATGTTTTTACAAATCGCATTATATTTGCGTGAGATGCTCCGGAAGAAATTGCAGCATCATAACATTTTAATTCGCGGTGCGTTTTTAATGCCGGATGTTTTAGTTAAGACGAGAACGGTTAGTGCGAAAGAGTTTGAAACTGTGCAAGCGAATGGTTATGCATCGTTAAAAGAGTTGCACGCTATTACGCTTGGATCGACTGGTGAATTATCAAAACGAGGCGGCGTAACGATTGAATTAGAATATCGTCCTGATCAAGTGGATGAGGACGGAAGAACAAACCATACGATAAAGCAGCATCATTTACCGTACAATTATTGTTTCTTATATGATTATGAAAATTTACATGGGCACCATTTGCACAATTTATCGGATTATATGGAGCAAATGGCAAATACGATTTATTTACAGTTATTTAGTCCAATGTCTGCAAATCATTTTGCACAAGAAGATAATCAAATTCAGCAATTGGCAGAATCGAGTGGGAAAGGGAGATATTGCGGAGCAGGAACGGCAAAACTTATTTATCCGTATGAGCACGTTTTGAAATACTGTGCTTTAAAATGGGCGGTGCAAGGTTTAGATGAATCTTGGCTTCATTTAGATCAACTGTTTCAAGAAAAAAAGCAAAGATACGACCAAGATGTCAAACGTGGTATGCAGCGTGAAAAGCCAGAGCGCGGGAAAAGTTATTTAGAAGACTTAGAGCATCTTGCTACTCGGCCAGAACAAGCTCATATTTTTTATAGACAAATGTACCATGAAACACGTGAGGGGGCAGAGGGTGGTAAGCTCGGTGTTGCAAAATCAAAATTGTTTTTAGATGCTGTAGAGAGTTACGTACACCGTACAGTGCAAAAAGATGAGGAATTAAACCGCCTGCAGCATGAGTGCAAAATATCGGCTGCGAAGCTTAAAATGATGGAACAAATGAAGGGGGAAGTAGCGAGAGTTGATCATGCGGTTCGTTTATATGCTTATGCCATTCCGAGCCGTGTACATGAGCATGTTACTACCCTTTTATATGACATGATCGAATCAGACCGCTTTACACCGAGTGGCTCAGAAGGACAGTCTTACCAATTAAATACATGGTTTTTAAAGAAAACGGATCCAGTTCATCCAGTTGCAGCACGTTTTATGCTGTATGAAATTCGTAAGCAGTTAGTAGAGAAGATGAATCGACTACATGAAAATAATGAACAAAAGCGTAATTTAATTCAAAACTACGATAAGAAATTTAATGTGAGTAATATTGATGGAACTGTAACGGCTGTTCGCCGCGTTGAAATTGCGCAGCAACAAGGCTGGTTTGGAAAAATGATTAATAATCAGCAGCGTTTGTTTAAAAAAGAATTTGAAGATATTGTAACGCAGTACGTACACAAATTAAGTGAGTATCGTAAAGAAATGTTGTTAGAACTCGTGTATCAATCGCTATACCAAGCAGTTGATAAAATGATTCAATATTGGGAAAGATTCTTTGATAATTTATACGAAACACGTGAAAATTTATTGTTTGAAATCCAAAAGCGAAGCAAGGAATTTGAGGGGAAAACGAACCCGACGAATGTATACGTATTAGCTGAAGAGAAATTGCAAGAAAAGATTTGGCAAGATATGCAGCAACATTTAAATTTAGGTGTATTACCGAAAGATATATCGTCCGAAATTTATATGAGCTTGTACGGGGAATATTGTCGTGATGCGAAAGCCGAAGAAATTCAGTCGAAAAAGGTGGAAGACTTCTATCGTGAACATATATTGAGTTATTGTTATGACGAACTTCAAGTGCGCTATCGTGACAAATTAGAGCTTAATATCGTTGAAGCATTGCGAAAAGAAGCAGATTTCAAGAAGCGTGATCGTGATGAATACGTTCGTGAAAAAATTGAAGATCTTTTCCATTTAGCAAGTCCGTTCGTTCCGAAAGTTTCTCATCATAGAGAATTACAATATTGGGGCGTACATCCATCTTTAAAACAAGAATTGCAAGAAGAGTTATTGCAAGAAATGTTTAAAGAAAAAGATACGGTAAACGAGGCGTTTTCACCATTTGAAGTGATTTGTTATCGTGCTCATTACGGATTATCGCTACAAGATTTTCCTAAGCTTTCATCTGGACATATTGCGAATGGTTTTATGAACGATAAAGGTGATTATTTTCAATCGTATTATCGCCGCGTGAACAAATTAAATAGTAAAAAATCTAGTTTGACGCCGCATTTAGATAAATATTGGCACTTACCAGCCTTTATGCCAGACTTGAATGCAACGCAAACGAAGTTAGATTACGACAAATGTAATCGTGCTCTTCTATACGCGTATATGTATCGCTGGATTAGCTTAGTTGCTGTTGATGGACAATTCGTGTATCAATATAATGGTGTTGGCCGTAGCTTTTTAATTCAGTCGATGGGGAAAAATATTTCAAGTGAAAGTTATAAGTTGCACAGAGCATTGCTTCATAATCCTTTTATTTATGAAAACATCTTGTCACGATTTGAAGAAGAACAAGAAAAGGCAATGATACAAGGTGGACATTTATATACACATGCATTTGTATTAGGCGCTCAAGATATAAGATGGCTCCGTAAAGAGCATGTTCATAATATTTTAGATATGATTTTAATGTATGACCGTGAGGCAAAATATGACCCGACGTTAGAAGAAACATCTGACGATTTGTTAAGGCTATTCCTTGATGAAATTGAGCTGTATTTCCAAAACTATTACGGAACAGGTGCAGATATGGTTGCGAAGAAAGAGAAAGAGATGTTTATGAAACAATTGTGGGATCGTTCGTATGCGAAAGGGTATGTGGATCCAAATAGTGCGCCTTATAAAAAATGGCAAAATATATTACATGTTCCCGATGAAGAAGAAGTGCCAAAAACGAATGTATAATGAGTGAAAAGGGAATCCTTAAGAATGACAATACAACTTTAGAAATGAGGGATTCCGATGCCATTTTTAGGAAGTGTATATCAAATATTTGGATTATATCCAGAAATTTATTATGGAATGATTTCAGCAGAGCTGCAAGAAGAAGCTCAAAAGGAACATATCGATAATAATAGTACAGAAATTGAAGCGGAAGAATAAAGCGCAGATGAACATCTGCGCTTTTTTATTGTCTTAAGTGAAAATACTGTTTGTAATTTGCAGGAAAGTTAATTGCTCTAATAAGATGGATAGTTATTTTTGTATAACAAATCGACTGATTTTATCATGTTTGCATACGGGGATTACATTGAGTTAAATGTATAAAAATGAATTTTGGAATAATGAAAATTGTATTAAAATGGGAATCAGCAGTGTTCGTGAGTGGTATCGTATATTTTGGAATGCTATTTTATTTATAATTATTCAATTCGGGTGAATTAATTATATTGTTGACAATATAATTAATCCTGTGATAAATTCAATCAATCTTCTAAAAACAAGCCTGTTAACAAGCTTGTTTTTAGAAGATTGATTTTTCTGATTTTAAATTATGTAATTTGTGGAGTCTATATAGGGAGTGAAAGTAAAGCATGAATATTATTAATGTGTAATAGCAACAGTAATAAAGATTGTAATGAGTAAGGGATAATTTTGAAAAAGAGGTTTCTACGAATGAGTTTATTTATAAAGAAAGCAATGAATGAAGAAAAGAAAAAAGTGTTAAAGCAAACTTTAGGAGCAATTGATTTAACGCTTTTAGGAATTGGAGCAATTATTGGTACAGGTATTTTCGTATTAACAGGTATTGTAGCTGCGAAACATGCTGGTCCAGCAATTGTATTATCTTTTATGTTAGCTGCAATTGTATGTGCTTGTGTAGCCTTTTGTTATGCTGAATTTGCATCTACAGTCCCGGTCTCAGGAAGTGTGTATTCGTATACGTATATGACATTAGGTGAGATTTTTGCTTTTATAGTTGGCTGGTGTGTCATGTTAGAGTACTTATTAGCTACTTCTGCGGTGGCGGCGGGATGGTCAGCCTATTTTCAGTCATTGCTACTAGGGTTTAATATTCATATTCCGGCAATCATTGCTTCTGCACCAGGGATGGGGAATGGCGGGATTATCGACTTGCCAGCGGTTATTATTATTTTAATTGTTACATTTTTACTAAGTCGTGGTGTGAAAGAAAGTGCACGTATAAATAATATAATGGTTATTATTAAACTGGCTGTTATTTTAGTATTTATTATTGTAGGAGCAAACTATGTAAAGCCAGAGAATTGGCAGCCGTTTCTTCCTTTTGGATACCATGGTGTTATTGGAGGAGCTGCTACTGTATTTTTTGCCTTTTTAGGTTTCGATGCAGTTGCAACAGCAGCAGAGGAAGTGAAACGCCCACAACGTAACGTTCCAATTGGATTACTTGTCTCTTTATGCATTTGTACAATTCTTTATGTTGGTGTTTCATTCGTGTTAACTGGAATGGTTCCATTTACGGATCTGAATGTAGCTGATCCAGTTGCATATGCACTGCGTATTGTAGGAGAGGATAGAATTGCTGGTCTATTATCAGTTGGAGCGATAGCTGGTTTAACAACAGTTCTGTTAGTTGCTATGTTCGCATTTGTTCGAGTATCATACTCGATGAGCCGAGATGGATTGTTACCAAAAAGATTTTCGAGTGTTCATAAACGTTATCAAACACCATTTTTTAATACATGGATTACGGGTATTCTTGCGGCTGTATTAGCAGGTTTATTGGACTTGAATTTGTTGGCAAATTTAGTGAATGTGGGAACGATAACAGCTTTCATATTTGTATCTATAGCTGTAATTGTATTAAGGAAGACACATCCTAATTTGAAAAGACCGTTCCGTGCTCCGTTAGTTCCATTCTTACCTATACTTGCGATAGTAAGTTGTTTATATTTAGCATTAAATCTTTCTAAAACCACTTTAATCAGTTTTGCAGTTTGGGTTATTGTAGGTATTTTTATTTATTTTATATACGCGAAAAAACATAGTAAGATTAGAAATAGAGTATAAGGTATTACAATTATGGCTGTAGGCTAAAGTTTTTTTACCTATAGCCATTTTTATTTGTGCGCACCTTATTTTCGTGTTAACATAAAGCGGATTTTTTAAGGGAGAGAAAGAGATGAAATGGATTTATTTTATTATTATCAACGTTATAGCATTTAGTATGATGGGGCTTGATAAGCGAAAAGCAAAGAAAAAGCAGTGGAGAACGCCAGAAAGTACGTTGTTTTTATCAGCTGCAGCTGGAGGAGCGGTTGGAGCTTGGATTGGTATGTATATGTTTCATCATAAGACACATAAAAGTAAATTTGTCTTCGGTATTCCAGTGCTCATTATTATAACAGTAGGAGTGTTTTTATACATATAAAGGATTTGCAAGAGGAATGTCGAAAGAAATGCAGATTGAATATTGGTAAAGTAAGCATGTGAGACTTTATAATGAAGAAAAAAAGAGAAGAGGAGAAAAAGGAAGATGGGGAGTCAAACAGCAGAGCAAAAGCAGGGGATTATATATGCAGCAGGTGCGTATACGATGTGGGGAGTCCTTCCGATTTATTGGAAATGGGTGGAGGAAGTACCGGCAGATGAAATATTAGCGCATCGCATCGTTTGGGCATTTGTTTTTATGTTGTTAGTTTTAGGAGTAACGAAGAGGTTTCGTCAGTTTGGTGGGGAGTTAGTGGCCCTTTTTAAACGACCTAAATTATTAATGTCATTAACAATTGCTTCGGTACTTATTAGTGGAAACTGGTTTGTATACATATGGGCCGTAAATCATAACCATGTAATCGAAGCAAGTCTTGGGTATTATATTAATCCACTTATAAGTATTTTACTTGGTACAGTTGTTTTAAAAGAGAAGCTTAATTTTTGGCAATATGTTGCGGTTGGTTTAGCTGGATTGGGCGTTGTTATTTTAACGATACGTTTCGGATCAATTCCATGGGTTTCTCTTTCACTTGCTTTTTCATTTGGATTATATGGATTAACAAAAAAATTATTAAATTATGATGCAACAATTGGGCTTACGATGGAAACGATGTTAGTGACGCCATTTGCACTTATATATTTGTTTATGACAGGAGTTCATGGCTTTGGTTCGTTCGGTTCTATTTCGGCAATATCAACGTTTCTTTTAATAGGGGCAGGTATTGTTACAGCGTTACCACTCTTTTATTTTGCTAAAGGAGCACAACTTATTCCGCTCTATATGATAGGATTTTTACAATACATCGCGCCGACTATTAGTTTAATTTTAGGTGTGTTCGTTTTTGGTGAACATTTCACATCTACTCATATGATTGCGTTTTTCTGTATATGGATTGCTTTATTTGTCTTTTCAATGGCGAAAACAAAGTTTCTACTACAGAAGCAACCAAAATTTATTAAAAATAAATCAGCAAAAGTATCATAATGCGTAGTATTTTCTACGCATTTTTCTTTATACTTATATTATATAGAAATTCCATTATAGTCAGTGAGGAGCTGAAAAACATGGAAACAATTTTACATAATGATCCACTTATAGCAGCTATAATTTCTTGGTTTTTAGCACAGTTAACGAAAGTCGTTTTTAAATTAATAAAAACAGGCGAGTTTGATTTTGCTAAGTTCTTTGCTTCAGGTGGAATGCCAAGTTCGCATGCTTCGACTGTTACTGCACTTGCTACAGGTGTCGGAGTGGTGGAAGGTGTGGAGAGTCCAATATTTGCGGTTGCCGCTATTTTTGCCATTATTGTTATGTACGATGCTTCAGGAGTAAGGCTTGCGGTAAGTAAGCAAGCGAAAATATTGAATGATTTTTTTCATGGTAGACAAACAGAATATAAAAAGTTAAATGAGCTCGTTGGACATACACCGTATCAAGTTGTTGTTGGTGCACTATTAGGAATTGTTGTCGGGGTTGGGTATTGTTTGTAAGCAGAATGTGTGTAATGCACGTTCTGCTTTTCTTTGTTTTCATACATATTTAGATGAGTTTTCGAATATCGTATACGGACTTAGAAAGGGTGGGTGAGCGGTGTGCTACTATATGACAAAGTGCATGAGGAGATAGAGCGGAGAACGACTGCACTTCAAACGATGCAAAGGCAAGACGGAACGTGGCAATTTTGTTTTGAAGGAGCTTTGCTAACGGATTGTCACATGATTTTTTTACTCAAATTATTAGGGCGAAATGACGAAATAGAACCGTTTGTGAAAAGGTTAGTATCTCTTCAAACAAATGAAGGGACTTGGAAATTATACGAAGATGAAAAGGGAGGGAATTTATCCGCGACGATTCAAGCATATGCTGCTTTACTTGCTTCGGAAAGATATTCGAAAGAAGCTATGAATATGAGGCGAGCTGAAATGTTTATTAAGGAACACGGGGGAGTTTCTCGTGCTCATTTTATGACGAAATTTTTATTAGCGATTCATGGAGAATATGAATTTCCTGCGCTTTTTCACTTTCCAACGCCAATCTTATTTTTACAAGATGACTCCCCCCTCAGTATATTTGGGCTAAGCAGCTCAGCGCGTATACATTTAATTCCGATGATGATTTGTATGAATAAGAGATTCCGTGTAGAGAAAAAGTTATTGCCAAATTTAAATCATATTGCAGGCGGGGGTGGGCAATGGTTTCGAGAGGAGCGGTCTCCGCTGTTTCAATCGTTTTTAGGTGATGTGAAAAAGGTAATATCTTATCCATTATCGTTACATCATAAAGGATACGAAGAAGTAGAGCGCTTTATGAAGGAGCGTATAGATGAAAATGGAACATTATATAGTTACGCCAGTGCTACGTTTTATATGATTTATGCTTTGCTTGCATTAGGACACTCTATTCAGTCTCCAATTATTGAGAAAGCTGTGACAGGATTAAAATCTTATATATGGAAGATGGACAGAGGAAGTCATTTGCAAAATTCTCCTTCTACCGTATGGGATACCGCTTTACTTAGCTATTCATTGCAAGAAGCTAAAGTTACAAATGAAAATAAGATGATTCAAAGGGCGACGGAGTATTTATTGCAAAAACAACAAACTAAAAAGGTAGATTGGAGCGTACATGCATCATCACTTGTAGCTGGCGGTTGGGGATTTTCAGATGTTAATACGACGATCCCTGATATAGACGATACTACAGCTGCCCTTAGAGCGTTAGCGCGAAGTAGAGGGAATGATAGAGTAGATGATGCGTGGGGAAGAGGCGTGGAATGGGTGAAAGGATTGCAAAACAATGATGGGGGCTGGGGAGCTTTTGAACGAGGGGTAACGAGCAAGTTACTATCGAATTTGCCGATTGAAAATGCGAGTGATATGATAACCGATCCGTCCACACCAGATATTACAGGTAGGGTGTTAGAATTATTCGGAACGTATGCACCGAATGAGTTGCTTGAAGAGCAAAAAAAGAAAGCTATCAAATGGTTAATGGATGTACAGGAACAGAATGGATCATGGTATGGAAAATGGGGGATATGTTATATATATGGGACATGGGCAACGATGACAGGCTTACGTGCATTAGGAGTGCCTTCTACTCATCCAGCGTTGAAAAAAGCCGCTTCATGGCTCGAACATTTGCAGCATGAAGACGGAGGGTGGGGAGAATCCTGTCAAAGTAGTGTAGAGAAAAAATTTATTTCTTTACCTTTTAGTACGCCGTCACAAACAGCGTGGGCACTTGATGCACTCATTTCTTACTACGATCAAGAAACACCGATTATTCGAAAAGGAATTTCATATTTGCTCGCGCAGTCTACTATGAATGAAAAATATCCTACTGGTACAGGGTTACCGGGGGGCTTTTATATTCGCTATCATAGTTATGGACATATATATCCGTTACTTGCTTTAGCGCACTACGTAAAGAAATATAGAAAATAAACCGAGAGATACTCTCGGTTTATTTTGATGGGTAGTAGGTCCCTGTTGAAAAGAATAAGGAACGTTGTAGTTCCTTATTTTTCTGTTGATTGGCGTTTTTGACGTGCATCAGCGGCATTTGCACGTGCGTTTGCTTCTAAGTCATTGTGGTCAGCGAGTTCGCGAGCGAACTCAACATCAATGCCATCGGCAGCTTTGTTTCGATCTACATTCTTTTTTTTCATTCGAAACAATCTCCTTGTGTTTTATGCGGCGTTGCAAAGTTAGTTTGACACAAATAGACTTTTTTATACAAAGAGGATTTGGAAAGCATAGAGCCGAAATATACAATATAACTAATAGAAATGGGGGATAGGGATGGACTTGTTGAATGGGAAAACAGCTGTTGTAACGGGTGCTGCGCAGGGGATTGGAAAAGAAATCGCACGAGTTTTTGCAAAACTAGGGGCCAAAGTATTAATTAGTGATGTAAATGAAGAGAAGCTACAAAAAACGACACGTGAATTATCAGATGAAGGGTATGATGTGAGTTTATATCGATGTGATGTGAGTAATCAAAATGAAGCGAAGTCGTTAATTGAATATGCGGTGCAAAAATTTGGTACATTACATATTTTAGTGAATAACGCTGGAATTACAAAAGATGCAATGTTACATAAGATGGAGAAATCAGCTTGGGAACAAGTATTACAAGTGAACTTAACTGGCGTTTTTTACTGTATGCAGCCAGCGCTTCTTTATATGAGGCAACAAGGGTATGGGCGGATTATTAATATTTCTTCTATTAGTAGGGAAGGAAATATTGGACAAGCAAATTATGCGGCTACAAAAGCAGGGGTTGTAGGTTTAACAAAAACAGCAGCGAAAGAGGTTGGAAGTTTTGGTATTACGTGTAATGCGATTTGTCCAGGATTTATGGATACTGATATGACAAAAACAATACCGGATAAAGTAAGAGAGAAAATGGTTGGAGCGATTCCAGTTGGAAGAATCGGAACGCCGGAAGATATTGCAAACGCAGCTGCCTTTTTAGCATCAGAGTATGCGTCTTACATTACAGGAGAGGTATTAAATGTGAGCGGTGGGTTGCAAGTGTAAATGAATACATAATGAAAAGAACCTGACCGAGTAGGTCAGGTTCTTTCTCGTTAATTTAAGTTAATCCAAACGCTCTTCACTTCTGTATAGTTGTTCAGCGCGTAAGATCCCATTTCGCGGCCAAGACCGGATTGTTTAAATCCTCCAAATGGAGATGCTGCATCAAAGACGTTATAACAGTTTACCCATACAGTACCAGCACGTACTTTACTTGCAACATAGTGTGCTGTTTTAACATTTTCTGTCCACACACCAGCCGCTAAGCCGAATTGTGATTTATTTGCACGTTCAATCACTTCATCAATATCGTTAAAAGGTATTGCAGAAATAACTGGACCGAAAATTTCTTCTTTTGCGATCGTCATTTCGTCATTTACGTCAGCGAATACTGTAGGAGAAACGAAGTAGCCTTGATCGAATGGATTACTTCCTCCGCAAAGTACTTCAGCGCCTTCTTCAATCCCTTTTTCAATGTAGCTCATTACACGTTTTTGTTGTTCTTCGGAAACGAGAGGACCGATTGTTGTTTCAGGGTTAAGACCGGCACCTTGATTTAGTTTTTTAGAATAGAGGACGAGATCAGCCATGACATTATCATACATTTTCTTTGGGATAAATAAGCGTGATCCAGCAGAGCATACTTGTCCTTGGTTAAACATAACACCAGAAAGTGCACCAGGAATCGCGCGAGATAAGTCGGCGTCTGGTAAAATAATGTTCGGTGATTTACCGCCAAGCTCTAAAGTAACACGTTTCAATGATTCAGATGCTTGTCGCATAATTTGTTTACCGACTGGAGTAGAACCAGTAAATGCAATTTTATCAACGAGTGGATGATTAACAAGTGCTTGTCCAGCTGATTCACCGAATCCAGGAACGATATTAATAACACCTTTCGGGAATCCAGCTTCTTCAATTAATTCAGCTAAGTATAGAGCGGATAGTGGAGTTTGTTCTGCAGGTTTTAAAACGATTGTACATCCTGTAGCAAGCGCAGCTCCCATTTTCCACATTGCCATAAGAAGTGGGAAGTTCCAAGGGATAATTTGACCGACGACACCAACAGCCTCATGGCGTGTATAGTTAAAGTAATCACCGGAAACAGGAATTGTTTGACCAACAATTTTCGTCGCCCAGCCAGCATAATAGCGCATATGCTCAATTGCAAGTGGTATGTCTGCCGCCATTGTTTCACGGATTGGCTTTCCGTTATCTAACGTTTCGAGCTGTGCGAGCTCTTCTTTATGCTCTTCCATTAAATCAGCGAGCTTGTACATAAGACGGCTGCGTTCAGCAGTGCTCATGCGTGACCAAGGACCTTCATCGAAAGCCATTCGAGCAGCTACCACAGCTTTATGAATGTCTTCGCGACCAGCTTCAGCAACGATAGCGAGTGTTTCACCATTTGCTGGGTTAGGAGTTTTAAATGTTTTTCCGGAAGCGCTTTCAATGAACGCTCCGTTCACATATAGTTTCTTTGTGCCCTGAAGAAATTTCTCTACCTTTTCATGAAGATTTACAGCTAGTTGACTCATTGTATAACCCCCTTGAAAATATAATTTAAACGCAGTACGAGACGGCGTTTATTCCGAAATCAAGGATGTGGGAACTAGATGAAAAGCCTCTACTTAAAATCATAAATAAAAAATGCTGAAAATTCAAATTTCATTTCCGTTACAATTGTAAAAAATATGTAATGAAACATTGTATTCTATATAATTACAAAAAATCCTGCGCGTTTTTGTTTTCTAGTAGGAAAAACTAGAAAAACAGTGGTACAATTATACATCGTGAGAGGAGGGGGAAAATGAAGAATTATCATGATGATCCGCGCTTTCGAGTTGCCCATAGAGAAGCGTTAATTGGTCTTGGATTAGCTATTATTAATTTTATAATATGGTATGGATTTGCTTATGGGCTTGGAAGTAAGGATCCGAGTGAATATACATATGTATTAGGTTTTCCAGCATGGTTTTTTTATAGCTGTATCGTTGGATTTATCGTAATGGTTATTTTGCTTATTTTAGTTGTTCGTTTTTTATTTCAAGATATTTCACTCGATGAGGAAGAAAAAAGTGAGGAATGATAGATGAATTGGTATGTAATAATCCCAATGATAATTTCTTTTATCATTGTGTTTTTAATTGGTGTATATGCATCAAGACGTGTACAAGCAACCGCTAATAATAAATTTTTACAAGAATATTTTCTTGGTGGGCGTGAACTTGGTGGCTTATTATTAGCTATGACGATGATTGCTACGTACGGTAGTGCAAGTAGCTTTATCGGCGGGCCTGGTATTGCTTACAATATGGGTCTTGGATGGGTGCTGTTATCAGCGATTCAAGTTGTAACAGGATATATCGTTTTAACGGTTATTGGTAAAAAGTTTGCTATTATCGCTAGAAAGATGGAAGCAATTACGCTTATTGATTATTTAAAGGGCAGATACAATAATAAAGCGGTAGTTGTTCTTTCTGCGTTATGTATTATAATCTTTTTGTTCTCAGCAACAGTAGCCCAGTGGGTTGGCGGCGGACGATTAATTGAGTCGCTAACAGGACTTTCCTACACAACGGCACTATTTTTATTTACATTTTCTGTACTTGTGTATGTGTTAATTGGTGGATTTCGTGCAGTCGCTTTATCAGATACGTTATTAGGAATCATTATGTTAGTCGGAACAACAATCATTTTAATTGCTACTGTCATTGCTGGTGGCGGAGTTGAAAAGATTATGCAGGAACTTATTCAAATTAATCCGAATCTAATAACACCGTTCGGAGCGGATGGAAGTTTAACGAAATCATATGTCACATCATTTTGGATTTTAATTGGGATTGGTGTCGTGGGATTACCGCAAATTAGTGTGCGTGCTATGTCTTATAAAAATTCAAAAGCTATGCACCAAGCATTAATCATTGGAACGGTTGTCGTCGGTACAATTATGATTGGTATGCATTTAACAGGTGTGTTTGCAAGAGTAGTCCTTCCAGGCATAACGGTACCAGATAAAGTAATGCCGCTACTCGCAATGGAAGTGTTGCCACCTTGGTTAGCTGGAGTTTTCTTAGCTGCACCAATGGCAGCGATAATGTCTACTGTGAACTCATTATTATTACTTGTAAGTTCGTCAATTATTAAAGATATATATGTGAACTACATAAATAAAGATGCCGCGGATAGTACGATAAAGAAAGGTAGCCTATTGATTACTGGTATCGTAGGATTACTCGTATATGCTGCCGCTATTAAGCCGCCAGACTTTTTAATTTGGTTAAATTTATTTTCTTTCGGTGGTTTAGAAGCAGCGTTCATTTGGCCGATTGTGTTAGGTTTATATTGGAAAAAAGGAAATGCAACTGGAGCTCTCGCATCTATTTTAGTTGGAGTAGGTTCCTATATGTTTATTCACCTTTGCTACCCTAATCCATTCGGTATACATACAGTTGTTTTCCCGATTTGCTTTGCATTTATCTCTTATATAATTGGTAGTATGGTTACGATGAAAAAAGTAGCATAAAAATATAGAAAAACGTAGGAACTTCTAATATGAAGTTCCTACGTTTTTTGTTTATACAAAATTTATCTTTTTCATTCTGTATTCCGTCATGTATTCATAAAGTAATAACAATTGATGGGATGGAGTTGAGGTCTATGAAAAAAATATTATTTTTAGGAGACCCAGGAATTGATGACTCTTTAGCAATTATGTATGGATTATTGCATCCTGATATTGATATTGTTGGAGTAGTAACAGGATATGGGAATGTAACGCAGGAAAAGGCGACGAGTAATGCGGCGTATTTATTGCAAATGGCGAGCCGGGAAGATATACCTGTTATTAATGGAGCGAAAATTCCTTTATCTGGGGATTTTGTAACATATTATCCGGAAATTCATGGGGTAGACGGTTTGGGACCTATTAAGCCTCCTAAAAATTTTTCTCCCAATATTAAACCTTTTTGTGCATTTTTCGATATCATTGAAAAATATAAAGGAGAACTAATAATTGTTGATGCCGGCAGATCAACAACATTAGCGACGGCATTTATTTTAGAAAAACCAATGATGAAGTATGTGAAAGAATATTATATAATGGGCGGAGCTTTTTTAATGCCCGGAAATGTTACACCGGTCGCGGAAGCCAATTTTCATGGTGACCCAATTGCATCACAATTAGTTATGCAAAATGCGAAAAATGTGACATTAATACCGCTTAACGTTACATCAGAAGCGATTATTACACCGGAGATGGTGAAATACATTACGAAACATTCTAAAACGAATTTCAAGAAATTAATAGAACCGATTTTCGATTATTATTATAAAGCTTATAAAAATCTGAATCCTAAAATAACAGGGAGCCCAGTGCATGATGTAGTAACGATGATGGTAGCGGCAAATCCATCTCTTTTAGATTACGTGTATCGTCGTGTTGATGTAGATACGGTTGGAGTTGCGAAAGGGGAAAGTATCGCTGATTTTCGCCCGCAACCTGAAGCAAAAGCGTTGAAAAATTGGGTTAAAATTGGCTGGTCTTTACATTATAAAAAGTTTCTAGAGGATTTTGTGAAAATTATGACGTAGACATAATAGTAGCATACAAGTTAAAATAATGGAGATGATTGTTTAAATAATCATCTCCATTATTTTGTTTTTAAGAGATAAATAGAGAAGAGTTACACAATAGGAGAGGAATTTTACTTGAAAAAAACTATAGTATGCGCAGTGATTGTGGGTATTTTTGTTTTGCTGATATCAGGTAACTTTTTAGTGAAAAAAGTGTGGAGTTCAAATAATGATGATGCGCAGTACATAGCATCCTTTATTGAAGAACATAAAGATGAAAAGAATAGTGCACTTTTAATAAAAAGAAATGATAAAGTCGTGTATTCTGTAAATCCGGATGTTGTATTGCCAGTTGCTAGTACGATGAAGTTAATTGTGGCGCTTGAATATACGAAACAAGTTACAGAGGGGAAAATCGATCCGTCTAGTTTCGTTTCAATTAATGATGTGAATCGTTATTATGTGCCAGGTACAGATGGTGGTGCACAAGATAGATGGCAAAATTATTTGCAAAAAAAAGAAAAGATAACTGAAGGAGCGGTTTCTTTAGAAGAAGTTGCAAAAGGAATGGTTAAGTTTAGTTCTAATGCAAATACTGAATATTTAATGGAGGTATTAGGATTAGACAATATTAATCGGAATTTACAAAGTTTAGCACTTCCTGCACATCAACCGCTATTTCCGATTGTTTCATCTTTATACATTCCGGGATATTTGCATAAAGAATTACATGTTCCAAAATATAAAATAGAGAAAAAGTTAAAAGAAATGTCTCAAGAGCAATATCGTGAATATGCTATGATTATTCATGAACGCTTAAAAAAGAAGGGACCATTATTACAGAAGGAAATTCCTCTGTATTTAGAGGAACGTTACGACAAAATTTGGTCGGATAGATTGCCGGCTGCTTCCGCTAACGATTATATGGTACTGCTTCAAAAGGCAAATCATCAAGGTGGTCTTACAGAAGCGGAAGAAAAAGTGTGGGCGAATATCGTTGAAACAGATATGAGCGCAAAGAAATATCGTAAAACATTCAGGCATGCTGGACAAAAGAATGGTTATACACCATGGACGGTAACAAAAGCAGTTTATGCAATGGATAAACGCGGAAACTGTACAGAAATTGTTTTCTTGGCAAATAATTTAAATGAAGATGACAGTGCTGAAATACGTAAACATTTAGCAAATCTACACTTTCAAGTGTTGCAAAGTGATAAGTATGATGCGACTTTTATTAAATAAACTCGGTGCTATGAGCGCCGAGTTTATTTTTATGTACAAGCACTTTTTCACCATCCTTGGGTATGATGGGTAGTAACACTTAGGCGAAAGGGGAAAAGGTGATGAAACAGAGTAAAGAAGAGTTTATTAAGAATGAAGGCGCTGATTTCCCTGGGAAAACATATGTAGATTGTGTATTACAGCACGTATTTAATTTTCAGCGTAATTATTTATTAAAAGATATGTTTCAAGTGCATAGGGCACATATTACTATGTTAACTGAAGAGAAGTTAATGAAAAGAGAAGAAGCGAAAGTTATATTAATCGCACTTAAAAAAGTAGAGGGGATTCCAAAGGAGAAGTTGCTATATAAAGAGCAACATGAAGATCTTTTTTTCTTAGTTGAACATTTGCTTTCTCAAGAAGCAAAGTGTGAATTTGTAAGTAATATGCATATCGGTAGAAGTAGAAATGATATGGGTGTAACGATGTATCGCATGAGTTTACGGCAATTTGTATTGCGGTTAATGGAACATCATTTATTGCTGCAAGAAAGTATGCTGGAGCTCGCCGGTGAACATATGGAAACAATTATGCCCGCGTATACACATACACAACCGGCGCAGCCGACAACATTTGGTCATTATATTTTGGCAATTCATGATACGATGCAACGAGATTTAGAAAGAATGAAAAAAGCGTATCATCTTTTAAATCATTCTCCAATGGGGGCAGCTGCGCTTTCTACAACAAGCTTCCCAATTAAGAGAAAACGAGTGGCACAGTTACTTGGGTTTACAAATGTAATTGAGAACTCATATGATGCTGTTGCTGGAGCAGATTATTTATTAGAAGTTAGCTCGTTACTAATGGTTATTATGACGAATACGAGTAGATGGATTCATGATTTTTTACTATTAGCGACGAAAGAATATGATGGGATTACTGTAGCGAAGCCATATGTGCAAATAAGTAGTATTATGCCGCAAAAACGAAATCCTGTTTCAATAGAACATGCCCGTGCTATTACGAGTAGTGCTTTAGGGGAAGCATTTACTGTATTTCAAATGATTCATAATACACCATTTGGCGATATTGTCGATACGGAGGATGACTTGCAGCCGTATTTATATAAAGGAATCGAAAAGGCGATTCGTGTTTTTTGTATGATGAACGCAGTTATTCGAACGATGAAAGTAGAAGAGGAAACGTTAAAAAGTCGTTCATATAAACACGCGATTACGATTACAGATTTCGCAGATGTTTTAACAAAAAACTATGAAATACCATTTCGGCATGCACATCATGCAGCAAGTGCGATTGCGAATATGTCATTGGAGCAGAAAAAGGAGTTACATGAATTAAATTTCAAAGACATAAATGTATACTTACAAGAAAATTTGAAAGTAAATTTATTAGAAGAAGAGTGGAAAGAAATTATATCACCAGAAGCTTTTATTCAAAAAAGAAATGTATATGGTGGACCGAGTAAAAAAGAGATGGAGCGTATGATTAAAAATCGAAAAGAGTCATTTCAAAAAGAAGAAGAGGTATTTGAAAAGGAAAAACAAAGAATTTTACAAGCTGAAAATGATTTGAATACGTTAGCTTCGAACATTATTGAATCGTAAAAGAGGGATTTAATGAATTAATCGCCAATACTTAATTTAAATATAAATCGAGGGAAGAGATTGTCGATGATTCAATTACATGTATATGAAGAGATTCTTAATTTTAAAGAAGAGGTTACACCATTTTTAGAGAAGAATGAGCAGGAAAATAATCTCATATTAGGTGTATTACAAATGGTCCAAGAACCGATATTTATAGGAGTAGCAAAACAAGAGGAAGAAATTGCAGGTGTATTTCTTCAAACAGAAGAAAAGAAACAAATAATTGTTGCTACGTCTGAGATTTCGGCAGTAGCTATTAAGGAACTTGCAAAAGAGTTAACGAAAGTATATCCACATATTCCTGGATTGATTGGTAATAAAAAAATCGTACAGAAATTAGCGGAAGAGATTGCAGTGTTAGAGAATAAGAAAACTAATGTTGCAATGGAGCAAGGTATATATGAATTAAAACAAGTAAAGAAAAAGTGGAACGGAGATGGAATCTTTCGAGAAGTAAGTAGTGATGAGCTAACATTAATAGAGCAGTGGATATATCAATTTTGCGAAGATGTGAAGCTTCCTACTACGAAAGAAGAAGCGAAACAAACTGCTCATACATTAATTACTAATCGTCGTCTATTTGGTTTAGAAGTAGACGGGAAGATTGTTTCTGTAGCTGCAAAAACGAGACCGACTACAAACAATATAACAGTTAATTTTGTATATACACCGAAAGAAGCTCGGAAAAAAGGGTACGCATCTAGTTGTGTCGCTGCACTTAGTCAACGTATGTTAGATGAAGGCTACAAAACAACGACATTATATACGGACCTGGAAAATCCGACATCAAATAAAATTTATCAAGAAATTGGTTATGAGAAGATTATGGAGTCTGTACTTATATTTTTAGAGAAATAGAATGAAAAGGCACGCTATTATAGCGTGCCTCTTTGTTATTCATCAATTCGAATTACTTCACCCTGCGGGAAATTCTCAGTTTCTAGTAAGTTACGAATAGCTTTCGCAACATATTCAGGTGACAGCAGCTTTCCTTCTTCTTTTAATGCGGTGAATCGATCTAAGTTAATAAAGTCTTCCTTATTTGTTTCACGAATTTGTGCTTGCATATTTGTATCAACAACACCGGGTGCGAAAGCGACAGTTTTTACAGGATATTCTTTCTCCACTTCTTCAGTAGCTACGCACTGTGTAAACATATTTACACCGGCTTTCGTTGTACAATAAGCTCCCCATCCGAAATAAGGATTTTTTCCTGCTCCAGATGAAATATTTATAATGCGTTTTTCTACTTTCCAGTCTTTCGTATGTTTCATGAAAGTGGAAGTAAGAATCATTGGTGCGATTAAATTAATATGAACGTTCGTAATGAATTGTTCACTTTCTGACTTTTCAATAGGTTTCATTGGTGCAAGTGTTCCTGCATTATTAATTAAATGAATCGATGAGACATTGTCTTTTTGAATAGATGAAAAGACTTCGTTAAAATGAGTTTCTAAATTATGTACATCTTGAAGATCTATGGAATGGAAAATATAATTGCTGTCGTTTTGCTCTGCGAGTTTTGCAAGCTGTTTATTTTCTCTCCTAGAAATAGAGATAACGGTTGTATTTTCTTCTAACAATTGCACGGCGATTGCCTCACCTAAACCTTGTGAAGTTCCTGTTACGATAACGTAGCGCATAGTATAGTAAACTCCTCTCCATATATGTGGAATTTTGTTGGACAACGTACATTATATAGTTTGTCTACATTTTATAGTATAGAGCACTTTTTACTATAAATGAAATGAGATGATTGTGTGCCTTTTATGAATCGTTTTACAACAACAGTAACTGGTGCTGTCACGTTCACTGGGAACACGTTGGGACTAAGTCCTACATCACCTGCACCAAACAATAACTTCGGCACGATTGATGTGTTTACAACGATAAATACATCGCTTCAAGTGCCTGGATTCCCGGCAGGAACAACGAATGACTGGCCATTAAATTCTTCAAGTGCAATTTTGAACCTTCCAGCAGGGAGTAGTGTTTTATACGCAGAACTAGTATGGGCCGGCACATACCGGA
Organism: Bacillus sp. MYb56; assembly: GCF_002976445.1. NCBI lineage: Bacteria > Bacillati > Bacillota > Bacilli > Caryophanales > Bacillaceae > Bacillus > Bacillus sp. MYb56. The sequence continues at coordinate 98,255 of NZ_PCOH01000005.1, read as the reverse complement.
CCGATACAGAGGATGTTACAGCATTTTTAAATGATAATATTTCATTTACAACACCAGCAGGAACATTTTCTGTTGCACCAGATCCTGCAACTGCGCAGCAAGGTTCAGTTGGGAACCAGTTTTATTATGTTCGCTCTGCTAATGTAACGAATCTTGTTAATACAGGTGGGGCAGGCACATATACAACAGGTGCCGTGCCAGCTGCAAGAACTTCAGCTGATCCAACAATCAGTCGTTCAGCTGGCTGGACGCTTGAGGTAGTTTATCAAAATGCAAGTTTACCACTTCGGAATTTGTCAGTATATGCAGGTCAAGAGATTATCGATGCTTCATCCCCGCCAGTTGATGCTACTATTTCAGGGTTTGCTACTCCGGCAACAGGAGCTGTTACAGGAAGAGTGCTCGTAACTGCTCAAGAAGGTGATTCTAACATTGTTGGAGATCAGCTTCGCTTTGGACCGAATGCAAATGCTACAGTCGCATTATTCGGTCCGAGAAACCCCGCGAATAATTTCTTTCAATCACAAATTTGTAATGATAGTGGCAATCTAGATACGAGCGGCACATTTGGAGATTTGAATCAGCCGTTAGGAATCGCTTTAGCGGTCCGAAGACAAGGGTGGGATATTACGAATGTAGATGCCTCATCTTCTTTAGTAAACAATCAAACGTCAGCAACTGTTCGCTTTGTCACAAATGGAGATGGATACGCTGCAGCTGGTTTTGGTGTTCAAATTGATGCGACAGGTCCAATCATTAATCCTGTTAAATCGGTTAATAGAACAGTTGCAGGGGTAGGGGATACTCTCACCTATACGATTACGGTCCCGAACACAGGAACAGGAAGTGCAGAAAACGTTGTATTACAAGATAGTATTCCGAACGGAACGACATTTGTAGCTGGTAGTGTAACGGTAGGTGGAGTAACACAACCGAGTGCGAATCCAGCGAATGGAATTAATTTAGGTACAATCCCAAATAACACGCAAAGAATTGTTACATTTCAAGTTCGAATAACATCGTTCCCGAACCCAAACCCTATTCCAAATCGTGCAATGGTGTCATACCAATTCCGTCCTTTTGTTGGAAGTCCTCCTATCACAAGTACAGCTTCTTCAAATACAGTACAGACGACGGTAAATCGCGCAAATGTAAGTTTGCAAAAATCTGTAGATTTACAGACGGCAACACTTAATGATGTATTAACGTACACAGTTAATGTGACGAATAATGGGAATGTCGCTGCAAATAATGTGATTTTTGTTGATAGTATACCTGCTGGAACAACGTTTGTAACAAATAGTGTTACGGTAAATGGAGTAGCTCGACCAGGAGCGAATCCAGCAAGTAGTATTAATCTTGGAAGTATTAATGCTTCGCAAACGACTGTAGTACGCTTTCAAGTTCGAGTGACATCTAATCCTCTTGTAAATCCAATTCCGAACCGTGCAAGTGCAACGTTTAACTTTATTCCGGTTCCTGGTCAACAACCGGTTTCAGGCCAAGCGACAAGTAATACAGTATTTACTACAATAAATATAGCCGATATAAGAACGAGAAAAACAGTAGATAGAGCTTTTGCGACAATTAATGACGTTCTTACGTATACCGTTATAATTGAAAATACAGGAAATGTACTGGCGACGAACGTTATTTTTCAAGATCCAACCCCAATTGGAACGACTTTTATACCAAATAGTGTAACTGTTGATGGAGTTTCGCAACCTGGGGCAAATCCAGCGACTGGGTTTACGGTAGCGAATATATCTCCAGGTGGAAGTAGAACGGTGACTTTTCAAGTACGAGTTACATCTACCCCATCAGGAGGCACGATTGCGAATCGCGGTAATGTAGCTGCTAATTTCGTCGTTATTCCGAATCAACCGCCAGTAACGATTAATAGGCAAACGAATACCGTTGTAACACAAGTTAATACAGGTGGTTTAAATGTAATAAAAGAAGTAAATACAGCTCAAGCGGCAGTAGGTGATACTTTAACATACACGATTGCCGTCCAAAATACAGGTAACGTTCCGTTAACAAATGTATTTTTCCAAGACACTACTTCTTCAGCGGTTTCTTTCGTTGCAAACTCTGTAACAATTAATGGAACACCACAAAGTGGACTAAATCCAAATTCAGGATTTTCTCTTCCGAATATCTCTGCGGCTCAGACAGTTGTAGTTACATTTGAAGTATTAATTGAGCAGGATCCGCCAAATGAAGATATTTTAAATCAAGCAAATGTAACAGCAAGTTTTCAAGTGAATCCGAGCGAACCGCCAGTAACAATTAATGTTCCTAGTAACATTGTGAATACAACTGTACAATCAGGGAATTTTGAAATTGTGAAATCAGTCAATACGGATGTTGCAACGGTAGGGGATGTTTTAGTATATACAATCGAAGTCATAAATGCAGGTAGTGTACCAGCTACAAATGTATTTTTCCAAGATTCAATTCCACAAGGGACATTATTTATTGAAAACAGTGTATTTGTTAATGGTGTTTTACAAGAAGGGGCAGATCCAGAACTTGGATTCCCATTAAATAATTTGCCTACTGGCGCGAGTGTAATTGTTACGTTTGAAGTATTAATTGATGAAATTCCCCAAGGAAATAATGTCGTAAATAATGCGAATGTAACTGGAGATTTCCTTGTAAATCCAACAGAGCCACCGATTACTGTAACAGTACCAAGTAATACTATTATGACAGTGGTGAATTCTTCAGGGTTAAATGTAATGAAGAGCGTAAGCGCTACTGAAGCAGGAGTAGGAGATACGTTAACGTATACAGTTCGTATACAAAATAGTGGAACGGTAGCAGCGACAAATGTGTCATTCCTTGATCCAATTCCATCTGGAACAACGTTTGTTGCGAATAGTGTAACAATAAACGGGATATCTCAACCCGGTTTAAACCCAACAACTGGATTTCCACTTGCTAATATTCCAGTAGGAGGGATGGTAACAGTTACTTTTCAAGTGACGATCACGAGTGTACCACCAAATAGAGTTCTTCCGAATAATGCGAATGTAACTGCGGATTTCCAAGTAAGTCCTCTCCAGCCACCAATTACAATTGTAACGATTAGTAATATTGTTGTGACGCGAGTGAATGTAGGATCAATTAATGTAATAAAGAGTGTAAACACACCGCAAGCAGGTGTAGGAGATACGTTAACGTATACGATTCTTATTCAAAATACAGGAACTGTTCCTGCAACAAATATTATTTTTCAAGATCCGATTCCTGTTGGAACTGCGTTTGTAGCGAATAGTGTCACGATAAATGGAGTTGTTCAGCAAGGTGCAGACCCTGTGGTAGGTTTTCCAGTTCCGAATATTCCAGTTGGGCAAACCGTTACAGTTACGTTTCAAGTTATAGTGACGAGTGTCCCGAGTGGTGGAAATATTAGAAACCAATCAAACGTTACTGCAAGTTTTCTTATAAATCCAGCTAATCCTCCAATAACGACTGTTACGAATAGCAATTTCGTCGTGACGCAAGTAAACACAGCACAGTTAAATATACAAAAATCTTCATCTGTACAACAAGCGGCACTTGGAGAAATCTACACGTATTCTGTTGTCATTAGAAATAATGGAACGGTAACAGCAACGAATGTCTCTTTCATTGATCCAATTGCTCCAGAAACAACATTTGTAGCAAATAGTGTAACGATAAATGGAACTCCTCAACCTGGATTTGATCCAAATATAGGTTTTACGCTTCCTAATATAGCTGCTGGCACATCATTGACTGTAGCGTTCCAAGTAACAGTAGTTGCGCCATCCACGCGTGGAGCCGTACTAAACACGGCAGCTGCTACGGCCACTTTTTTATTAAATCCTTTACAGCCCCCTGTAACAACGACAAATTCAAGTAATACGACAGTAGTTACGATACCGTTACCTCCTCCTGGTGAAGTAACAGCAACCAAAACAGTTGACGTTGCAACTGGAGCGGTTGGGGATGTATTAACGTATACCGTGCTAATTTCAAACATAGGAATTATACCTGTTACAGATGTGTTCTTCCAAGATGTCATACCAGAAGGAACGACATTTGTAGAAGATAGTGTAACGATAGGTGGGGTGCAGCAACTTGGTTTAAATCCAGAAATAGGATTTACAGTTACTCCATTATTAATTAATGGTGGAAGTATTGAGGTAACGTTCCGAGTGACGATTACAGAAATTCCAGATAATGAAGTCATATTAAATGATGCAGACGTTACATTTACTTCACAACCAAATCCGCAGGAACCACCGATTACGGAAACGATATTAACAAATTTAGTCGTTACGACAATTAATATAGCGTTTATTTTTCCGTTAAAACTAGTAGATAAAGAAGTAGCGACTGTAGGAGAAATTTTAACGTATGATGTATTGATTTTTAATTTTGGAACAGTGGCAGCGACGAATGTTCAATTTATAGATACTACTTCCGCGGGTGTAGCATTTGTACCAGGAAGTGTGAGCATAAACGGGGTACCAGCACCAGGATTAGATCCTTTTATCGGTTTTACAGTTCCAGATATACCTGTAGATGATTTTGTACTTGTCACATATCAAGAGATGGTAACGAGCATACCAGAAGGTGGAACAGTTGTTAACTTTGTAGATGTTACGGCTACATTTGCTGTAAGTGAAACAGAGCCGCCTATTACTGAAACAACGACAAGTAACACGACATTAACCGAAATAAATGAACCTGGTTTGAATGTTTTAAAATCAGTAAGTGAGCCAATTGTTGCAGTAGGCGATACAATCACATATACGACAGTAGTTCAAAATACAGGGACAGTGACAGCGACGAATATTCAATATAGTGATGTATTACCTTCCTCTATAGCATTCGTGCCGAATAGTGTAACGATAGGTGGTGTGATACAACCTGGGTTCAATCCTAATAATGGATTCCCACTTCCAGATATAAATTCAGGGGGAAGTGTAGAAGTCACATTCCAAGTAACCGTTGTTAGTGTTCCATCAAACGGAACAATTGCCAATACGGCAAATGTTACTGGAAGCTTTATATTAGTACCAGGAGAACCACCAGTTATAGTAAATCAGCCAAGTAACACAACGCTCACAACTGTAAATAGAGGACGCTTTAATGTTATTAAACAAGTCAATAGAGCTGCTACCTTAGTTGGAGATGTATTAACGTATACAGTGCAAATAACGAATACAGGAACAGTAACAGCTAACGATGTTCAGTTTATTGATACGATTTCAGCAGGAGCGTCATTTGTACCAAATAGTGTAACGGTAAATGGAACTCTGCAACCTGGTTTGAATCCGATTACTGGGTTTGGAATTGGCGATATACTTGTTGGCAATACGACTATAGTGACGTTCCAAGCGATAGTGACAAATATTCCATCTTCAGGAACGATAACGAATGTTGCAAATATAACAGGAAGTTTTACTTTAGTACCAGGAGAACCACCAGTTGTAGTAACAGAGCCGAGTAATACGACAATAACAAGGGTAAATAGAGGGCGATTCAATGTTATAAAAACTGTCAACAAACAGGCGACACGATTAGGAGATACGTTAACGTATAGTGTGCAAGTTACAAATACAGGAACGGTAACAGCGACAAATGTGCAATTTATTGACGTTCCATCACCTAGTTTAGAATTCGTTCCAGGGAGTGTACAGATAAATGGGATTCCACAAGTAGGTTTAGATCCTTTTGTAGGCTTTTCATTACCGGATCTTGCAGTAGGAGATAGCATACTAATCACATTTGAAGTAAATGTAATCGTAATTCCGCCTTCTAGTAGCATTATGAATACAGTGAGAGTAACTGGAGATTTTGAATTGATTCCAGGAGAACCACCGTTTACAATTACGAATTCAAGTAATACGACAGTCACACCAGTAAATAGAGGCAGTTTAGATATGCTGAAAGAAGTAGATCATTCAATTGTTGGAGTAGGAGAAACGGTAACGTACCGTGTTCGCATATTAAATACTGGTACGGCTGATGCAATGAATGTTCAATTTATTGATGTGTTATCTCCGGAAGCGGCTTTTGTACCAAATAGTGTAACGGTAAATGGAGTAGCACGTCCAGGAGTAAATCCGCAGGTTGGATTTACGATTTTAGACATTCCAGTCGGTGAGACGGCGATAGTAACATATGAAGCTACAATTACAAGTTTTCCAGATGGTGGTACAGTAGTGAACGTTGCTGGGGCATCGGCAGAATATATTTTAGTACCAGGGGAACCGCCAGTTACAGTGATGGACACGAGTAATACAGTTATTGTAACGGTAAATACTGCAATCTTATTTGTTGCAAAAGGAGCAAACTTTGAAGTAGCAATGGTAGGAGATGTTGTCACTTACGGAATTGCTGTTATAAATGATAGTACAGTTCCTGTGACGAATATTATTTTAACAGACATCATTGACCCAAATACGTTATTTATAAATGGCACGGTAACGGTAAATGATGTACCTTTTCCATTTGCCAATCCGAATACCGGTATCCTTTTAGGTGATTTTCAGCCGAATGATGCAGCAATTATTAATTTCCAAGTTGTAATAACAGGAGGGCAAATAAATAACTTAGTAACAAATACAGCTACAGCGAATGGGCTTGCAACTGTAAATCCTAATGAGCCGCCAGTAGTAGTTGAAGGCGATAGTAATACAGTTGTTATCCCGTTTATTCCTCAAAATGTTTCAACAACAGTCGTAAAAACGGCAGATCTTCAATCAGCAACAATTGGAGATGTTATTACGTTTACGACAGTTATTACGAATACGGGGGATACAGCGATACAAAATATTCGTTTTCAAGATATGTTAGATAGTAGTTTTCGATTTGTTCCTGGAAGTGTAACTGTTGATAATACGCCAGTGCCAAATGTAAGCCCAGTATCAGGGTTTCTTATAGGAAGTTTAAATCCAGGTGAAGCACGGACAGTTTCGTTCCAAGTAACAGTTCAGAGTGCACCAAGTGGTTCAGGAAATTATATTAATCAAGCGAGTATTCGCTTCGAACATCAAGTAGGCACAGTATTGCCACCTGTTACACAAATAATAGATAGTAACATAGTTGTCATTCCATTTGTTCCAACTATAGAACAAATTTGTGAAACAAACTTTAATTGTTTAGACAAAATTCCATTTCACTGTTCTCCGTGTAATCAGTTGCGAATAAATAAAAAATAAACACAAAAAGAGCATCCTGAAAGAATAGGATGCTCTTTTTGTTTAGATCAAGTAGCTTCTTCTTCGGGAGAAGTGAAAAATTCGTTGACTTTGTTGGAGAGTAGAAATGGAATAGCTCCTTTTATAACGGAAATGTCCCAGTCCCACCATGCAAGGTTTTCTAGTTTTTCAATGATTTCTTGCGGAAAACGATATCGAACTAGTTTGGCAGGATTACCAGCGACGATTGCATATGGAGGTACGTCTTTTGTAACAACACTCTTGGCCCCGATAATGGCCCCGTTACCAATTGTAACACCAGATAAAATGCAGGATTGATAACCAATCCATACATCATTGCCGACTACGATATCACCTTTTGAAGAAGGATGACCAGTAATGTGTGCTCCTTCTTCGAAGAGGACATTAAATGGATAAGTTGTTATCCAATCAGCACGATGTTCACCGCCAAGTACGAAAACGACTTCTTCTCCTAATGAACAAAACTTACCTATTTTTAATTTTGTTTCATCATTCCAAGAAAAAATAATAGGGCCTACTTTACTGTAAGTATAATCACCGATATCATATTTATTATATTCAGGTTTTTGATTTAAATATAACATACCAATTTTAGCATCCTCTCTAAAGAAAGTAATGGATATGGAACATTATATGTAAGGTGAAGTAAGGCGAACTATGTTGTATGAAATGGTAATGTGCAAAAATGTTAGTAGGCAAGATGAATAAAAGGGAGTGAAATGTATGAGATACGAAATGGGATTATATAATAAACCTTTTCAGTCGATTCAATTAGGAAAAAAAGTATATGAAGTACGCTTATACGATAAAAAACGTCAACTTATAAAACAAGACGATGAAATTGTATTTACGAACCTTACGACAGCAGAAACGATGGCTGTAAAAGTAACGGAGATAAAACGATACGAAAGCTTTAAAGCAATGTACGAACAAATTGATAAAAAATTATTTGATTGTGAAGAACTTAGTATAAAAGAAATGTTAGAAAGTACATACGGAATATATACGAAAGAACAAGAAAAAGAATGGGGAACAGTTGCGATTGGTGTTGAGGTAATAAAGTGAGAAGAAATCGCGGTGCAGCTATAATTATACAAGGTGGTAAAATCGCTCTTATAAAACGTGTTCGAGAAGGTGAGATGTATTTTGTTTTTCCAGGCGGGGGAATTGAAGAAGGAGAAACGCCTGAAGAAGCAACGAAGCGAGAGGTTTATGAAGAATTAGGGGTACATATACAAGTGGAGCATCTGATTGCAAAGGTGGAGTATAAAGGTACGGAGTATTATTATAATGCCCATATTATAGGTGGAGTTTTCGGAAGTGGTAAAGGCGAGGAGTTCGAGCTGAAAGATAGAGGGAGTTATATTCCTTTATGGATGCCGGTAAATGAGTTGCCAAATTTAAATGTAAAACCTTATGATGTGGCCAAATGTGTATTTGATTATTATGGAATATAAGGTCTGACAACATACAAAAAAAACCATTGACATAGCCTTCTGATTTAAGTATTGTATTCGAGTATGTTTATAATCAGGAGGTTTATATGAGCAATCAAACTACTACACATCATGTGAAAATGACAACAGCAGATCCATCTGGAATCGGTCTATTTGGATTAGCGATGGTAACACTTGTAGCATCGTCTCAAAAGTTAGGCTTAACAGATGGCGTTTCACTTGTATTACCATGGGCAATCTTTTTAGGAGGATTTGCACAAATCTTTGCATGCATTCACGATGCAAAGCACAACAATACGTTCGGTACAACAGCATTTGGTGCGTACGGCCTATTTTGGTTAGGTGTTGGAATGACTTGGTTAATTCAACTTGGAGTATTTGGCGAAAAATTAGCCCAAACTGCAGATTCAAAACAGCTCGGTGTAGCCTTTATCGGATACTTGATTTTCACGATCTTTATGACAATTGGTGCAATGGAAACACATAAAGTATTATTTATGATTTTCGTCCTTATTGATTTCTTATTTATCGGTCTTTCATTAAGTACTTTAGGTGTTATGCCGCACGCAATGCATAATTTAGCAGCGTATTCTGAACTATGTATTTCATTATTATCTTTCTATGGTTCAGCAGCAGCTGTGTTAAATACACACTTCGGAAAAGTTGTATTACCAGTTGGAAAACCCTTTGGTATTTTTAAAAAGTAATAAAAAAGAACAGATGATTGTATAGTCATCTGTTCTTTTTTTTATGGAATAAAATAAAATAGCAAAAAATATAATTGAAATTGATTCTCATTATTAATATAATGAGAATGAGAATCATTTATTGTAAGAGGGGGATGCCAAAGTGGCGAAAATTTTAATAGCGTATGCAAGTATGTCAGGGAATACAGAGAGTATTGCTGATTTAATTAAAGTAAGTTTAGATGCCTTTGATCATGAAGTAGTATTACAAGAGATGGAAGGTATGGATGCTGAAGAATTATTAGCTTATGATGGAATCATTTTAGGATCTTATACGTGGGGTGATGGTGAATTACCATTTGAAGCGGAAGATTTCCATGATGAGTTAGAAAATATAGATTTAACGGGTAAAAAAGTGGCTGTTTTTGGATCAGGTGATACGGCGTATGAGCTGTTTTGTGAAGCGGTAACGATATTTGAAGAACGTCTTGTAAAATGTGGGGCAGAACTTGTACAAGAAGGATTGAAAATTGAATTAGCTCCAGAAGATAAAGAAGACGTTGAAAAATGCAGTGATTTTGCAATTGCTTTTGCCGAGAAGTTCTAGGAACGGGAGTGTCAACGTGGAAACAATGTTAAGTGCAACTGCTATTACAAAGTTAAGAGATGGAAAGCTTTTGTTAGCTACTACATATAATGGTTTATTCATTGAAAAAGATGGAGAATGGAAACAGGCTTTAACTGGTTTCCAAAAACGAATTCGAGATTTACATAGTGAAGGTAACGTAGTTTACGGAGTAGGAGACGAAGGAGTTTTTATTCGTAGTATGAATGGTGGAGAAACGTGGACGATCCAGCGCTTTCCAACGAAAGCAACGAGCTGGAATGTATGTAGTAATGAGAATGGAACAGTAATTGCTCATGGAGATAAAACACTGTATCATTCTAATAATTTTGGTTCCACATGGGAGACTATTCAGCCATTTCTTAATTACGGTAGTGAGGCACCATCTATTCGATCATTATTTTTATATAAACATTACTTATTTATCGGTACGAAAATACATACTAAATATGGTGGTGTTTGGCTTTTTGATTTAGAGACACGTAAATTAAAAAGGATTAAAATAGCGATGAATCAGATGATTTCTGCGTTGACTATACATAATTCCTATTTAGTAGCGGCAAGGGGATTAGCGGAAATATTTCTTTTTGCAGAATAAATGAGAGTATCGAAAGTGATAAAATAGGTTGGCATACATGTCAAAGTGAACAAAAAGCGAGTAGTTATTTAGATTTAAGTGTGGATCAACATGTGTTATATACAACGTCAACGCAAAATAAGGCGGGAATTAGCACTGTTTGCCGTGTGCTTCTTGAAGAAGGAATTGTTACAGTATGTGATTCGGTTAAAGGGCATGGTTGGCGCATTGTTAATGAAAAAGAAGGCTATGTTGTAGCTGGATCAGGTGAATTAAAAACGATGCAGTGGAAAAAAAAAGCTGTATAACTTTAAAAAAACTTTACTTTTATTATATTGGTATGATATAGTTACTTTAAACCATTTTACTTTTAATAATATAGAGATTTAAATGAGCTGTAACTTCCGAGGAGGATAGCAATGTTAAATCTCCTCTGGGGTTGCAGTTTTTTAATATATGATGTATTATTGTAAAGTGGTTGAAAATGAATATGTACATATAGGTACATTGTAGGAGGATTTTTTAAATGCAAAACGGTAAAGTAAAATGGTTTAACGCAGAAAAAGGTTTCGGTTTCATCGAGGTTGAAGGCGGAGAAGACGTATTCGTTCATTTCTCAGCTATCCAAGGCGACGGCTTCAAATCTTTAGAAGAAGGTCAAGAAGTTACTTTCGAAGTAGAACAAGGTAACCGTGGACCTCAAGCTACAAACGTAAACAAGAAGTAATTATGAAAAAAAGAAGGGCTTGCCCTTCTTTTTTTTGCGTTTTTATTGAATATCCTCCTATGTACATGTAATAATAAGACTGAATTTTTGATTTTTATGCGAAGTTTTTCATGCATAAAGTGCATTAATAAATAAATACTGAAAATAAAGTATGTGTGTGAAAAGGAATTTAGAAAGAGGTAAATAAATTGAAAAACGCTACACACTTCATTGTGTTTGATATTGAAAGGAATTTTAGGCCGTATAAATCAGAAGATCCGTCAGAAATAGTTGATATTGGAGCTGTAAAAATAGATGTGAGTACAATGAAGGTTATTGGAGAATTTTCAGAGTTAGTAAAACCAAGTGCCCCATTAACTCGTCATACAACAAAATTAACTGGAATTACAAAGAAAGATTTAATAGGTGTAGGGAATTTCCCTCAAATTATAGAGAAATTTATTCAGTTCATCGGAGAAGATTCAATATTTGTTTCATGGGGAAAAGAAGATTACCGTTTTCTATCTCAAGATTGTACATTATACGGTGTAGAATGCCCATGTATGGAAAAAGAGAGTAGATTTGATGTGCAAAAATTTGTTTTTCAGGCGTATGAAGAATTATTTGAGCATACACCAAGTTTACAATTAGCAGTGGATCAGCTCGGCTTAACGTGGGAAGGGAAGCAGCACCGGGCTTTAGCAGATGCTGAGAATACAGCAAATATCTTTCTGAAAGTATATGGCGAGAGAGATATTAACAAGCGATACAAGAGACATGGTGAGCTTGAACTTGTAAAGAACGGAAAACTAACAGAAAAAGCGAAAAAAAGGATGCGGAAATGGGTGTTTAAAGAACTGAGAAAAAATACAGAGCGTCCTTTTGTATGGAGTGCATTTGAAAGTAGTGACACGTGGGAAGGTATAACGGAAAGATATTATATAAGTGAATCAGCAGTAGAACTTCTGAAAAAACACTTTCCTACTGCGGTGAGAAAAGCGGAGCGGCAGCTTAGGTATTTGGCTGAGATGGAGAAAGTAGTAGAAGAAAGTTAGTAATAAAATTTATTTTATTCATATGTACAACTAGACTTCAGGATTAAGTTGCTGAAGTTTAGTTGGAAAATTCACGGCTTGTCCTGTATTGTTAATGGAATATTTTGTTGTTTTTAGTACGGATATACATAGAAAAGAGTGTAGTTTAATGGAAGCAATCTTTAACATTTTAACCGTTTTAGTTTTTTTGATAATATTTACCACACTATTTGCACTAATTACACTTCCTTTCATAGCAAAGAAGAAGAATTGGAAAAAGCTTAATATATCTTTAGCTCGTGGTGTATTAAAGATTAAAATCGAAGAGTAAGGTAAGAGTCTTATACAAGGGAGGTGTGATAGTGATAGACTTGGAAATCAAAGATGTCACCGTACAGATGGAATTAAATGGTGTCTTTTGGAATGAGGATGGAATTGCTGAAATGATGGTGACTACAAAAGCGGAGCATTCTCTTATTCTTCGTCTAGTAGTTGACTTAGAAAGTAAAACGATTCGTGCGATGAATGCCGAGATAGTGGGTGGGTTCTGTCCTCTATGTAAACAGAAAAGGAACGAATGTAGTGAACTTAATGACGTGCAAAATAAAATGGATATTTTAGAAGAAGCCTACGATTGGGTGAGAGAGCATCCGGAATATCGTTTTCAATTATCTTTTTACGAGTACAATAAATTTGAGGTAGTAAAGTGAAATTTTCATTTTAACAACATACATAATGACTAAAAGGAAAAACACCAAAAACTTATAGAAGGACTTGGTCAACTAGGAATATTGAAGTAGATGTCTCTCATGGAAATACGCTTGTACAACAAGGAAGGAATCGGCTTGATTCTACAAGAAATGTCATCTTGGAGCAAAAATATTTTTTGAAAATAAGCATATTTGTTATAAAGAAGAAAAACCGATTCTTAGTAGAATCGGTTTTTAGTATAAATGTCAACTATGTCCCAAATAAAAGAGCGCTTGTTAATAGAGCTCAGTAAAAATAGGTATATGGAAGCATTTATTCGATCCCATTCGGATCATAAGAATACTGCTGTTTATTCTCAATCCGCTCAATTACGTCTTGTAATTCATCCGGCTTCAAAAACTCAATTGGAGAGAAGCCTTTCTCAAACGTAAGTGTATCAGCCTCAATCATTAATACATATCGGTCGTTTACCTTTGCAATATGTATTAGGTCTCCGAAATCAGCAAGCAAAGCCTTCACAGAGATATGATCTGCTTTTAGCTTTAATTCCACTTCAGGGGCGTGCTCGACGATTTGAGCGGTAGCTTCCATTACTTCTTCTGTTGAAAATTGTTCCATAATTTCGCGTTTCGGACTGGCAGCCCATACTTCCATCGCTTGGTCGAACTGTTCACGTTCTTCAGTACCTTCTTCAAATACATCTTCAATTTGGTCGTATACCATGTCCATTACTTGTGTTTTCATAATTTCAGGCATAGAGCGTTCGTATTCGACGAATTTTAAGAAGTCTTCAAAGTAGCGAGCGTGTGATGCTTGGTGTATTTTTAGTTCGCCAGGCTCCACCATACCTTCTTCAGGCATGTATGGGTACTGGATAGATTTCATATTCTTTGTTGTGATGGCCATTTCAACGTTACGAATAAGTGTTGATTCATCAGAAATGGAAGCAACCTTTGGTTCGAAGTCACATTTCATTACGAATACGAATGGATCATCAAAGTATTTGCGTAGTTTTGCTTGAGCGATTAAAAACACACCACCACGTACAGCGCTTGTGTCAAGGTATGTATAAACGAGAGGTTCGCTCATATCTTTGAAGTTTTCTTTTGTTTCTGCAAAGCGAATACGATTAAATAAGTTGTAATGAGGGTTTGAATCGAGTTCATGCCCTTCTTCTACAATAAAGCGACCGATCTTCGTTGGGGCTTGTTCTGCTTTTGCGTGACGTTCTACTTTTCGCTTTGAAATTTTTAATAATTCACCATTCAAAAATTCTTTTAAAGAGCTATCTTCATACTCTTCAGCGTCTAATGTTTGAAAATGTTTATAGCGCTTATCAACTGCTTCACCTTTTCCTTCTACTTGTACTACATAAAAGGAAAGAAAATTTATTTCAAAATCCATATTTATCACCTTGTTTCATTTCATTAACTCTTATCAGTATAGAGATGGAAAAAACTTTCGTCAATTTATATAAGGAAGGGGGAGCCCCTTCCTTATATATTTGTTATTTTCGAAATTAAAATCCGTCTTCTAATGCTGAAAATGGAATATTTAGCCTATTTTCTACTGTACGTAAACGCTGATTTAAGCGGTTTAATCTACGCGTATGACGCTCAACTGTGTTTTCTAGTTGACGTACTCTTTGCTCAAGCTCATTTACTCGTCTTTCTAATTGACGGTTTCCAGTACCAGGGAAAGAGATTGGAAGTTGAAATTGTCGATTTTGATCATATGGATTAAATTGTTCTGTTTGATCTATATATTGTTGGTATTGTGCCTGTAAATCATACTGAGGTTGGTAACCATATTGGTTATATGAATCATAAGGATTGTAGGGATACATAAAAACATCCTCCATTTCTTTATAATAGGTTAAATTCATCATAATGTATGTGCAAAAGCGGAGTAATGGCACGGCAAATACCTATATACACTGAAGCGAATGATTGTTTTTACCTATAAAAGCTCGGTTTAAGTTGTTTAATAATGATCACATATGAAAAATCGGTATTACGGTTTCTAAAGCATGCAGATGAATAGAGAGGTGAAATGAAAGAGTGTTACATTTGTATTTCATCTGTTGAATGGTATATACTGGATGGAGATAGGTTGCATAAAAGTTACAATTTTATCAAACTCGAAAATTTATATAAATATGTATAGACATTTACAAAAGAAAAGAGTAATTTTAATAGAGTAAAAAACAACTTGTAACATTTTCTAAATATATTGTAAAATGATTGTAACAAAAGATACATAAAAATGAAATAATACATAAGAAATAATGTTGGGGAAAAGGAGAGAGTATATTGTTCCGAAAAATAAAGGGTATATTAGTAGGGGTGCTATGCGTAGCTGTAGTAAGTGGTTGTGGTACAAAAGTAAGTGATGTGGCATTAGTAAGTGATTTTGGTGGGAATGTTGTAGAGGCTAAGGCTGATGTACAGGATTCAATTAGCTTAGTGGATGGGCGTACTGGTACTGAAGTGAAAAAAATAGACTTATCGAGTTTAGGTTATTTTGAAGATGAGGCGAAATTCAAAAAATCCGTAACGAAGGTTGCAGGTGAAGTCGGGAAAAGTGTTGACAAAAAGATGGTCCCTTCACGTATAGCATCTGATGGATCATGGCAAGAAGGAAAGCCTTCTTTTGAATTAATGGAAAAAGAATTAGTAGATAAATTATTAAACGTTGGTATGTGGGATTCTTCATATCAGTTACCTATCGTTGAGAAAAAGCCTACCGCAACATTAAGTGATGCGCAAGGAAGTGGCACGGTAATTGGTAGATATGAAACGAATTTAGGTGGATCAGCAGGTGGCCGTATTGAGAATATTCGTTTGTCGGCAGCGAGCATAAATGGAGTTGTATTAGCAAAAGGAGACAGTTTCTCTTTCAATGCATTAATCGGTGATACAACGCCAGATAAAGGATATCAATTAGGTAAAGAAATTGTAGATGGTAAATTAGTAGATGGTTATGGTGGTGGCGTTTGTCAAACATCATCAACGCTATACAATGCAGCAGATCAAGCTGGTTTGAAAATGGTAGAGAGAACTACACATTCTAAAACAGTAGGTTATGTCCCTCAGGGAAGAGATGCTACAATTGCTTATCCATATTTAGACTTAGTATTTGAAAATACGAATGATGCTCCTGTTAAGCTTTATATGGGCATTCAAGGCGGAAAGTTAGTTGCTGAAGTACATAAGATGAAATAAATATGTAGTTAAAGGATAAGAAAGTAAAATATTTATAGTTTCTATAATTGAAGCCATCTCTTCTGAATTTCAGAGGAGATGGCTTTTGTGTACAGTTTATTAAGAATAGTAAATTGATGTATTACTAGTATGTTCGAAAAAGGGTTGAGTTTAATTCTTAGTTTTCCTATTGACATTGTTTAATTTTAACTGTATTCTTCATAATAACAACTAAATAAATGGAAAAATTTATTAGTTTTCTTATCAAGAGAGATGGAGGGACTGGCCCGGTGAAATCTCAGCAACAGGCTAAAAAAGCACTGTGCTAATTCCAGCAAACGTAAAAGGCGTTTGGAAGATGAAGGGAAGTGGATTAACATTCAACTCTTCTTATATGTGTAAGAAGAGTTTTTTGTTTAGAGAGGGGGGATAGAGTGAAATTTGATGTAGCGTATTTTTTAGAAAGTTTTCCGCAATTATTTAAGTATGTATACATAACTTTAGGGATTACTGTAGTTTCAATGATTATTTCTTTCTTTATAGGGATTGGCTTGGCGATCATTACAAAAAACAAAACGAAATTTTTATATCCAATTGCAAGGGTGTATATCTCTTTCTTTAGAGGAACACCGTTATTGGTTCAATTGTTTGTGTTGTACTTCGGATTGCCACAAATATCTCCGGCTTTTACAGTACTTACAGCTATGCAAGCAACTTTAATTGGCCTCAGTTTAAATAATGCTGCTTATTTGTCAGAAATCATTCGAGGTTCATTAAATGCTGTGGAATCAGGGCAAATGGATGCTTGTTTATCAGTTGGAATGACAAAAGCACAAGCGATGCGACAAATTATCTTTCCGCAGGCTATTCGTGTAGCAGTGCCGTCACTTGGAAATAATTTTGTTGGATTGTTAAAAGAATCTTCGTTATCTTTTGCACTTGGAGTGGCTGAAATATTGGCACAAGCGAAAATGCTGGCGGCACAATCGTATCGTTATATGGAAAGCTATTTAGCGGTAGCGATTGTGTATTGGATTATTACAATCGTAATCAGCTGGGGACAGAAAAGGTTGGAGAAGAAACTTGATGCACCGTATTTATAAGAGAAATGAGGTGATATATGTGATTGAGTTAAAAAATTTGTATAAATCTTACAAACATAATGAAGTGCTGAAAGGAATCTCACTTACTGTCAAAAAAGGGGAAGTGGTAGTAATTATTGGACCTTCTGGTTCAGGGAAATCGACATTACTACGATGTTTAAATTTATTAGAACAACCGGATGATGGCAGTATTAGAATTGAAGATTTAGAGATTCATACGAAGAAACTTTATCAAAAAGAAATCATAAAATTACGTCAAAAAACAGCTATGGTTTTTCAAAACTATAATTTATTTAAAAATAAAACAGCATTGCAAAATATTACAACAGCATTAACGGTTGTACAGAAAAAAAGTGAAGAAGAGGCAAATGGAATAGCGAGAGAAATATTAAAACAAGTAGGCTTAGCTGATAAAGAAGATTTTTATCCGACGATGTTATCAGGTGGACAACAGCAAAGGGTAGGGATTGCTAGGGCAATGGCTTTAAATCCAGCTGTATTATTGTTTGATGAACCGACTTCAGCACTTGATCCAGAATTAGTTAATGAGGTATTACAAGTTATTAAAGACTTGGCAAGACAACATATAACGATGGTTATTGTTACACATGAAATGAATTTTGCAAAAGAGGTGGCTGATCGCGTTATTTTTATGGCTGATGGAATTATCGTAGAGCAGGGAACGCCAGAAGAGATTTTTCGAAACCCACAAAATGAACGTACGAAAAAGTTTTTACGGCAATTAAATGCATCTGAAGAAGGAAATCATTTCGTTATTTAGGAGGAAGAGTTATGAGAAAATCGTCATTATTACTAACATTAGCATTAACACTATCAGTTGGAGCTTTGTCTGCATGTGGTTCTAATGCAGCAAGTAAAAAGACAGATGAAAAAGTAGTGAAAGTTGGGACTTCTGCAGGTCGTAGCCCATTTATATTTAAAGAGGGTGAGAAAGTAAAAGGTTTTGATGCTGAAATTATTGAAGCGGCTGCTAAAAAAGCTGGATATAAAGTAGAATGGAATGTTTCTGATTTTGAAGGATTATTCGGTTTATTAGATTCAGGCCGTATTGATACGATTGCAAATGAATTATCCGTTTCTCCGGAAAGAAAAAAGAAATATGACTTTTCGATCCCGTATGTGTATTCAGGTTCTGTTTTTGCGGTGAAGAAAAATAATAATACAATTAAATCGCTAGAGGATCTAAAAGGAAAGACTGTAGGTGTTGGACTTGGTACAGCAGGAGAGCAAGAGTTAAAAGCTTTAAATAAAAATAATGCTTTTACGATTAAAACGTACTCAGAGGACCCAACGGCGGAATTGAACGAAGTAGGATTCGGACGCGTCGATGCTTATTATAATGATAAAGTTCAAGTGGAAACAACAATAACAAAGGCGAAACTAGATAATGTAAAAGTTGGATTTGGCCCACTTGAATGGGGAGAGATTGCATTTCCATTTGCAAAAAAGAGTGAAAAGTTAGAAGATATAAACAAGGCGTTAAAAGAATTAGAGCAAGATGGAACATTAAGTGACATATCGAAAAAATGGCTAAAAGTTGATGCTACAAAAAAACAAAATTAAGGTGTATTCGTTGAATGGGCCTATTGCCTATCAACTTACATAAAAAACTAAAGGGAACTGGAGAGGACGTTATTCATGGTACAAATTCATCCGAAAACACGTATTGGTCATGTTGCATTTAAAGTAAAAGATCTAGAGCGTCAAATTGCCTTCTATGAAAATGTAGTAGGATTAGAAGTAATTAAACAAGAGGAGGACAAAGCACACTTAGCTGGAAAGGATGGTAAGAATACGTTACTTGTTCTTGAGCAGTTGGAAGATGCAGCGCTACAAGAACCGCGTACGACGGGTATATATCACGTAGCCTTTTTAGTTCCGACTCGTGAAGCTTTTGCTTCGGCACTATTTGGTGTTATTCGCAATAAGAATGTCATTGAAAGTCCAGCTGAGCAAGAAGGGCGTTATACATATTCAAATGAAATTTTGCCAATTTCAAGATTTAATAGTGCAAGTGATCATACGTATAGTGAGGCGTTTTATTTACAAGATTTAGAGGGGAATGGTATCGAGATTTATGCAGATCGCCCTCGAGGTCAATGGGGAGAAGGGCCAGGGGGAAGTACGCCACTAGATTTAAAAGAACTGGCAACACTCGTTAATTATGAGTTTGATGGATTACCTGCTGACACTGTCGTTGGGCACGTCCATTTACGAATAGCTGATGTAGGAAAGTCACATGAGTTTTATGTAGATACAGTAGGTTTTGAAGTACAACAGCGTGAAGATGATTGCTTATTTATTTCGGCAGGAGGCTATCATCACCATATTGGTGCAAATACGTGGAACGGAGTAAATAATCCGTATCCACCAGCACATGCAACTGGACTAAAAGTGTATACGATAGTACTACCGCATAAAGAAGCGTTAGATGAAGTGAAAGAAAGATTAATAGAAAAACAACATGAAATAAATGAAACTACAAATGGATTTACTGTAGTAGATCCAAGTGGTATTACAGTGCAGTTTGAAATAGAAGCAGTATAAAACAAGCCAGAAAGTGTTTAATCACTTTCTGGCTTGTTTTTGATTATTTAGAGCTCAATCCAATACCTTCTCACAACATTCCCATCTTCTTCAGTGAAATCATCATCACGAAGACCGCCGTTATGTAAAATCGTTTTCTCTGAAGCAGTATTCACCTCGTCGCAAACGACAAGTGCTTTCGTGATGTTTAATTCTTTCGTTTTTTCTAATGATAACTCTAGTAACTTTGTAGCATAATCTTTTCTTCTTTCAGAAGGGCGAATACCATAACCGATATGGCCTCCAGCATTAAATAAATGCTCCGTCAAACTATGACGAATATTAACAACTCCTACAATTTTATTTTCATTTGTAACAAGCCAATAAGTAGAATCTGGTACCCAAGTTTCAGGAATATTTATTCCGTTATGTGCGTCGTGTAATTCTTGAATCATTGCCGTGAAATTAGAAGGATTTTTTGAAATAACCCATGGAATCATCGTTTCACCGCTATCTTTCCATTCGTTATAAAAATCTAAGTATTCTTCTTGTAAATCAGTAGTAGGTGTAAGTAAAGAGACGTTCATTGTTAGTAAGCTCCTTTTATTTATGTTTTATTTCACAAAAATTATGATATAAAATGAAAGCGTTTCCTGAATTTCTCAACCTCATTTCACGCAACTCATATGCCATTTTTAACTGAAAATAAGTTAGACGTTGAACTTTAAAGTTTTTTTGTATGAGAAGTAGGTTGTTTCATTTATGTTAATATTTAAAATATTAACATAAAATCACTGGGATATTAAATGTATTTTAATAAAATGCTTTTATATCGATGGGTAGATGCATGTGATAATTTTTGTTTTATCTCTCTATAATGAATAAAAGGGGGAAGTGCTCGTGAGCTTACATATTGATTTTATTATACGAATCGGTGTTGCTGGTTTGTTAGGGGCGATAATCGGTATTGAAAGGGAAATTCGCTCAAAAGAAGCTGGATTAAAAACACATTTCCTAGTAGCCGTAGGGAGTGCTTTAATAATGGTCGTTTCGAAATATGCTTTTTCGGATATTGTGTTTGAAGAACATATGGCTCTTGATCCGAGCCGGATTGCAGCGCAAGTTGTTAGTGGAGTTGGATTTTTAGGTGCAGGTACAATCATTATTCAAAAGCAGGCAGTGAAAGGATTAACGACAGCGGCTGGTTTATGGGCTACAGCAGGAATAGGGCTAGCAATTGGAGCAGGTATGTATGTTGTAGGGATTGGAGCGATGATTCTCGTTTTGATTGGTTTAGAGATTGTAAGTCGTATTTTTAAGGTGCAATTTTTATTTCCGCAAAATATAACAGTGCAAATGTGTATAAATAAACACGAAGCGGTACAACAAATAGTAGAGACTCTACGAGTGAAAGGTATTCCAATACTTTCATATGAAGTTGAAGCTTTACAGCAAGATACAGAAATAGTTTATAAGGTAGGAATGCAATTGAAAAATATATCGTCAGAAGAAAAGAATGCATTTATTCAGCATATGCAAACATTGCCGGAAATTACGTTTATAAAGTTAAAATCATAGTGTTGAAATAGAGGATAGATGTAGCAGGAATTTCGCTATTATCTATCTTTTTTTGACATAAATCACATGTGAAGTCAAGTGTTAATTTCGCTTTGAGTGGATACATGTGTGAACGTTCCCTTCTTTTTTCTCAATACAGAATAAATAGTCAGAATAGTAAAATAATGGAGCGGGACACTAAAAAATGTAAGGTAGGGGAGAGCATGAAAGGCTATTCAAAAAAAGTTTTAGTAGGGGTAAGTTTTGCTAGTTTAATGTTAGGGAGTTTTCAAGGAAGCATATTGGCGGAAGATACTAAGGGAGAGCAAGTTTCATATCGAAATGTGCTAAAAATGGAGCCGGTTGGTGTACAACTACCAGTGGAAGAATTAGCTCATTCATCGAAAGTATTAGAAAGCAAGTCTTTTGAGAAAAGGCTACAATTTGCTGATTTATCGCAAAGACCGCCTGAAGTAAAAAAGGAAAGTAAGCAATTAGCTGTAGCGAAAACTTATACAATTGCTGAATTAAATCAATTAAGCAATCAACAATTAGTAGATTTACTTGTAACAATCGATTGGGAGCAAATTACGGGGCTATTTCAGTTTAATAAGGACAGTCTTGCATTCTATCAAAATGATAGTAGGATGCAGGCAATTATTGATAAATTGAAGCAGCAAGGACAGGCTTATACGCAAGACGATTCAAAAGGGATTGAGACATTAGTGGAAGTTTTGCGATCAGGGTTTTATTTAGGGTTTTATAATACAGAATTAAGTAAACTAAATGAACGTAGCTATCATGACAAGTGCTTACCTGCATTAAAAACGATTGCGAACAATCCAAATTTCAAACTCGGTACGTTAGAACAAAATAAAGTTGTATCATCATATGGGAAATTAATAGGAAATGCTTCGAGTGATGTGGAAACGATAACATCGGCTGCAAAGATTTTTAAGCAATATAATGATAATTTTTCTACATTGGTAGATAATCTTTCAGCTGGAAATGCGATTTACGATATTATGCAAGGTGTTGATTACGATATTCAATCGTATTTGTACGATACGAGAAAAGCACCGAAAGATACAGTATGGTACCAAAAAATAGATAGCTATATTAATGAATTAAGTAGATTCGCGTTAATGGGAACGATTACAGAGAAAAACGGATGGCTTATTAATAATGGCATTTATTATACAGGTAGACTCGGCACATTCCATAGTACAGGGACAAAAGGATTACAAGTTGTAACAGATGCGATGAAAATCTACCCTTATTTAGGTGAGCAATATTTCGTAGCAGCTGAGCAAATTACGACGAATTATGGCGGGAAAGATGCAAACGGTAACGTTGTTAATTTAGATCAAATACGAGAAGATGGGAAGAAAAAGTATTTGCCGAAAACGTATACGTTTGATGATGGTGCAATTGTTTTAAAAGCGGGAGATAAAGTGACTGAGGAGAAAGTTAAACGTTTATATTGGGCAGCAAAAGAAGTGAAGGCACAATTCCATCGTACGGTTGAAAGTGACCAACCGTTAGAAAAAGGAAATCCAGATGATGTATTAACGATGGTTATTTATAATAGCCCGGCTGAATATCAATTTAATCGTCAATTGTACGGGTATGAAACGAATAACGGCGGTCTTTATATAGAAGGAACAGGTACGTTCTTTACTTATGAACGTACGCCAGAAGAAAGTATTTATAGTTTAGAAGAATTGTTCCGACATGAATTCACGCATTATTTACAAGGTAGATATGAAGTGCCAGGACTTTGGGGACAAGGTAAGATGTATGAGAATGAGAGATTATCTTGGTTTGAAGAAGGGAATGCTGAGTTTTTTGCAGGTGCAACGAGAACGGACAACGTCGTTCCAAGAAAGAGTATT
Organism: Bacillus sp. MYb56; assembly: GCF_002976445.1. Lineage (NCBI taxonomy): Bacteria > Bacillati > Bacillota > Bacilli > Caryophanales > Bacillaceae > Bacillus > Bacillus sp. MYb56. The sequence continues at coordinate 74,931 of NZ_PCOH01000005.1, read as the reverse complement.
ATAGGAGGACTATCTTCGAATCCAGCAGAACGTTATACCGCAGAGCGAACGTTAAATGCAAAGTATGGAACGTGGGATTTCTATAATTATTCCTTTGCTTTACAATCGTATATGTACAATAAGAGATACGATATGTTTGATAAAGTTCATGATCTTATTAGGAAAAATGATGTAACAGCATATGATGCATATCGCTCTGCTTTAAGTAAAGATGCGAATTTAAATAAAGAGTATCAAGACTATATGCAAATGTTAGTAGACAACCGTGAGAAATATAATGTTCCGTTAGTGTCAGATGATTATTTAGCAACTCATGCACCGAAACCAGTTTCAGCTATTGCCGCAGAAATTACAGCGGAAGCAAAATTAAGTAATGTATCAGTAAAGAAAAATAAATCACAATTCTTCAATACATTTACACTGCAAGGAACGTATACAGGTACTGCTGCAAAAGGAGAAAATGAAGACTGGAAAACAATTACGCAAAACGTTAATGATACGTTAAAACGTTTAAGTGCAAAAGAATGGACAGGCTATAAAACTGTAACAGCATACTTTGTGAATTATCGTGTGAATGCATCAGGGCAATTTGAATATGATGTTGTGTTCCACGGTATTAATACAGAAGAAGGTGCAGTGAATAAAGCGCCGGTCGCGGTTATAAATGGTCCGTATAGCGGACATACGAATGAAGCGATCTCGTTTAAAAGCGATGGATCAAAAGATGAAGATGGGAAAATTATTTCTTATAAATGGGAGCTTGGTGATGGTACTGTAAGTAATGAACAAAATCCAACTCACGTTTATACAAAAGAAGGGACGTATACAGCGAAATTAACAGTAACAGAAGATAAAGGGTTAACTAATACTGCTACAACAAGTGTAACGGTTCAAAAGAAAGAAGATAACAGTGTAGAAAAAGAGCCAAATAATTCATTCCAAACGGCAAATAAACTGCAGTTAAATCAAGTTTTACGTGCTAGTTTAGGAAACGGTGATACGAGTGATTACTTTGAAATAAATATAGAAACTGCGAAAAATCTTCAAATTAATGTAACGAAGGAAAATAATATCGGAGTAAACTGGGTTCTTTATTCAGAAGCAGATTTAAATAATTATGTTACGTATGCACAGCAACAAGGAAATAAATTAGTAGGTAGTTACTATACGTATCCAGGGAAGTACTATTTACATGTATACCAGTATGGTGGTGGAACAGGGAATTATACGGTAGAAGTGAAGTGAAAAAAAGGGTCGCCATGAATGGCGACCCTTTTTTGTTATGCGTTATACCCGAATAATTTTAGATCTTCTCCTGAGTCTGAAATTATTTTTTCGAATCGCAATCCTACTTTTTCTAACAGCGTGCCTGAAGCAACATTATCTATAGAAGTAATTGCTACAATTCGTTTCAGTCCGAGCTTTTGTACACCGTATTCGATTACTGCAGCAGCTGATTCATAGCCGTACCCTTTTGAACGGAATTTTTCTAAAAAAGCAAAGCCGATATCAACATCTTCTAATGAATCTCTTTTAATAAGGCCGCACATACCAAGTGGAGTGAGATCTTCTTTTCGTTCAACTAAGTAAAGACCAAAGCCCATTTTATTGTACATATCGACGGGTCCGTTTAAGATGTATTTTTTTGCATCTTCTAAGTTTTTAATGCCTTTATCACCAATAAATTGAATCCATGCAGGATCATTTACTAATTCAAGAATAAACGGAGCATCTTTTACATCGAGCCAGCGAAGAGTGAGTCTTTCAGTTTCAAGAACTATCAATCTATTGCACCCCCTTTAAAAGTTATAACAATTAGTATGGATTGTGCGAAATAAAAGTGCAAGTTATTTTAATTGAGAGTTACTGTTCACATAAAGTTCGATTGTTTTGTATAAAAGGATATTTTATAATTAGGATTGATTGTAAAGAGTGAGATACTTATACAATGACTCCTAGGAAACTAGGAGTTTTTACTATATAACTATCATTATTACTAAATATGACACACTACACATTCTACTCAAGGAGGTACATAATGAAGAAATTATATAATGCATCGTTTACTTATTTGATTATCGGTTTATTGTCAGGAATATTTGCTAGGGAGTATGGGAAATATAAAGGGATTTTAGGCTCTACTTTATTAAATCTTTTGCATACGCATACGTTAGTACTTGGCTTTTTCTTCTTTTTAATTGCTTTAGGATTAGCGAAAGTATTCGCGTTTCATGAAGTGAAAGGATTTAATAACTGGTTTATTTTACATAATATCGCATTAACTTTAATGTTAGGTTCGCTAGCAGCGAGAGGACTTCTTCAACTAAATGGAGCGGACTTTAAAGGGTTAACTTATATTGTAGGGTTCTCTCATTCTATGATGGCATTTACTTTAGTTTGGTTTATGATTTTATTGAAAAAATCGTCTAAAATATAGTTTTAAAAAAGAACTTGTAGGGAATACTGCAAGTTCTTTTTTCATATAAAACCTCAGGAATCTAACTATTCTGATTATTATGTATAAAAATGGTATAATTAATGCAGAGTAAATAATATAAAAGGAGAGTGCGTAATGGAAATAACAATTGAGCGATTAGTAAATGAATTAAAGGATGTACTTCCTGAAGATCAAGTAGTGGTTAATAAGACAGTAAGAGAGTTACATAGTAAAGATGAATCTTACCATAATAGTAGTTTACCTGATGTAGTTGTTTTTCCAAAAACAATGGAAGAGGTTAGAGCAATAATGAAAGTAGCGAGTGAGCATAAAAAACCTGTCATTCCATTTGGAGTAGGTTCTAGTTTAGAAGGTCATATAATTCCTTATGAAAAGGGGATTACAGTTGATTTTTCATTAATGAACAAAATACTTGAAATAAGAGAGAAAGATTTTCTTGTGAAAGTACAACCAGGAGTGACTCGTTCTCAGCTCAATAAAGAATTGAAAAAGTACGGTTTGTTTTTTAGTGTAGATCCAGGTGCAGATGCAACGTTAGGAGGCATGGCTGCTACGAATGCGAGCGGAACGACAGCGGTTAAGTATGGCGTAATGCGTGATCAAGTTCGTGATTTAGAAGTGGTGCTTGCTGATGGGCAAGTGATACATACTGGCAATTTAGCGGCGAAGTCATCATCAGGTTATCATTTAAATGGTATTTTCGTAGGATCAGAGGGTACGCTTGGATGCTTTACAGAGCTAACATTAAAAGTATACGGCATACCAGAACATGTTATGGCTGCGAGAGCATCGTTTCCAACTATAAATGATGCAGTAGAAGCTGTTATTAATATACTGCAAGCTGGCATTCCAATTGCGAGAATAGAACTTGTTGATGAATTATCTATGAAACAAGTAAATCATTACAATGAAACAAATTACAGAGAAGAACCAACACTGTTTTTAGAGTTTCACGGAAATGAAGCAGGGCTAACGCAAGATATCGAGTTTACGAAGGAAATTGTTTTTGATCATAAATGTAAAGAAGTTGCTTTTGAAACTGAAACTGCGGCGAGAAATAAATTATGGGATGCAAGACATAACTTAGCTTATTCTTACGTTCATAGTTATCCTGGTAAAAAGCTAATGAGTACAGATGTATGTGTGCCAATTTCAGAGTTAGCTGGCGCGATTCAAAATGCGAAAGAGACGTTAGATAAGGTGGGCTTTGTTGGTGGTATTCTTGGCCATGTAGGAGACGGGAATTTTCACGTGCTCTTAATGATTGATCCAAATGATAAAGATGAAGTGAAAAAAGCGGACGAAATAAATGAAAGTATTGTACTGTATGCTCTTAAGCGTGGCGGGACTTGTACAGGAGAGCACGGCGTTGGAATAGGGAAGCAGAAGTATCAAGAAGAAGAACATGGTGCGGCATTATTGGTAATGGAGAAAATAAAGAAAGCTCTTGATCCGCAAAATATTTTAAATCCGAATAAAATTTTCAAGCTAACAGATAAGGAATGATGAATTTTGGAGAAACGAATTATACACTTTGAAGGCTTGGTCGTCTTATTAGCTGCGATTTATATATATGCATTATGTGGATTTAGTTGGTTATTATTTATCGTATTACTTTTTGTACCTGATTTAGCAATGGTGGCGTACTCTATTAATAAACGTGTTGGTGCACAAATTTATAATCTATTTCACACATATATCATATCAATATTACTTGTTTTAATAGGGGTCTATTTAAAGATGGATACGATTTTAATGATTGGTTTAATATGGACAGCGCATATTGGAATGGATCGAATGCTTGGGTATGGATTGAAGTATGAAACTGATTTTAAGGATACGCATATTCAGAGGTTATAGCTTAGGTAAAACGGAATTCATTGAATATGTATTAGAAAAAGCTATGAAGGATAGTTGAATAGAAGAGTTTGTATCAATACGAAAATAGACTAAGGTGGCAGAAATCATATAATGCCACCTATTGTTTTTGAAGAAGAGGTTTTACTATATGAACTGACCTTATAAAACAATTACAATCTGCCCCTGCCAAATAATAAATCTCGTAAATATAATGGGAAATAAGAAGATAAGAAAAGAGGGAGCTTATGTACATACCAAAACATTTCACTATACAAGGTGAAGAGACAAAGTACGAAATGATTGAACAAAATAGCTTTGCAACTTTATTTTCTCAACATAACGGAGCACCGTACGCAACGCATTTACCGTTATTGTTAAATAGGGAAACACTTACTTTATCTGGGCATTTTGCAAGTCCAAATGAGCAGTGGAAAGATAGTGGAAATCAACAAGTGTTAGCTATTTTTCAAGGGCCACATAGTTACATCTCTCCGTCATGGTATGAAACAAATAAAGCAGTACCAACATGGAACTATGTTGCGGTCCATGTATATGGAGAGTTAGAAATTGTTGAAGATGAACAGGAATTAATAGATTCTCTTCAAGATTTAGTACATAAATATGAAAATCCAAAGAGCACGTACTCACTGAATGATGTAGATCCGAATTATATGGAAGGATTAAGTAGGGGAATAGTTGGGTTCAAAATAAAGATAAATAATATAGAAGTAAAAGCGAAGTTAAGTCAAAATCATTCTGTGCAAAGACGGAAATTAGTTGTGGAGGGACTTGAGAAAGTTGGTAGTGAAGGAAGTAGGGGGATTGCAGAATTGATGAAGGAAATAGAGTGAGAGAGAGAATTCATGTGAAATAAAGGGATGGTTCTATTTTTGTAGAAATATATTTTACTTAAAAAACTGCCTCCGTAGCTATAGAAGGGAAGAGCGCCGGAAAACAGTGTAGAACCGGGTCGCAAGGCGAAGGTTTCAGAAGCACCGAAAAGCAAAAAAGCTGAGACAGGTGAAACTCCTGTCGGTGAAATTCCGTAGGGAAGCGTGTTCCCCTTAGCCTATGCTTACGAAAGGAGTGCGGGTTCGAATCCCGTCGGAGGCATATAGAAAACCGTATATTAAGAAATAGTTTGTCTTTGTTATACTCATTTAATGGTAAAATTAAAGTTAGGATATTTTATAGTGGGAAACAAAATGGAAGTGTTTTTAGTAGCCATCTTTTCAGCGATTATCATAATGATGACTGTTTTTGTTATAACAAAGGCTTGTTTTACGGGCGACAAGAGGAATGATATATCATTTCGGAAATTTATTTTTTTTTATTAAGTGTTTCAATTATGATAGGCTGTTTAGTATCATGGGTGTTACCGTTTGGCTATGAAAAAATATTGGATTATATTAACTAAATAAGTGCATTTAAAGAGACCTTCTTAATTGAAGGTCTTTCATTTTTTAAAGTGCTTTTTCAGCTGTTGTTGTGTTGTAGTCTTTACTTACCTCAACGGATTGAACAAAGTCAGGTCTTTGTGGTGCCGGGAAATCCGCATGGCCTGCTTGATATGTAAATGAACTATTGAGACCGATAGATACAATACTTAGAACAGATAACCCTAAAACGATAGAACTAATTTTTTTTATCATTTTAATGCCCCTTTCTCAAATGTTTTTTCTTTTGCTTGTAACGCTTTATGAAAATACTCACTTGCTTTTATATGATTATTTTCATCGTAAAGTTTAATGGCTAACTTTTCTGAATATTCTTGAGTGTAGTTATATAAAGATTCTTTGTCGAAATACGTAATTCCTTCAAGAATAATTTTTTCTAAGTCTTCAGTTGACTCGTTATTGTTAAGGGACTCTAAAATTTTAAAGTGAAGCATATATTCTTCATTCTTAAGTTCTGTACAAATTTTCAATCCTTTTTTAATAAATTCTGAAGCGATATTTATTTCACCAAGTTTAGAATGTTCTCTTGCTTGTAAGAAAATTGCTTTAAAATGTGTCGGCATTTTTGTTGTCACTTCAGATAGATGACGAATAGCTAATGTCGATAAGTTTTGGTTAGCATATAGCCATCCTAAGTTATTACGCACTCTTAATAGTAATGATTCTTCATCCTGTTTCTGTAAAATATTGATTGCTGAATTATATTTTTCCTCTGCTTGCTCGTATTGTTTTAAATATACAAATGCTGCACCTAATACGCTTTCACAAGAGGCGACGTTCTTTTCATACCCTACAGCTTTTATGAAGAATTCTTTCGCTTTGGTTGCATATTCAATAGCTTCAATTGGCTGGTAAAAGTGATAATGGAAAATAGCCATTCGATAATTAAATTCACCTTTTTCTAGATCATCAATGGCATTTAGCAGTAGTGTTCCAGCCTTTTCATAATGTTCACTTGCTAAATTATAACTTGTTGTTAAAGTAGCATGAATAGCTTTAAATAAATGATAGTAGTAAGAAAGTGAATGGTTAGATGAGATTGCATAAGAATCTATCTTATCAAAACTATGTTTTGAAATGCTTAAACTATCTGCTAAAACTTTAAATCGAAAGTCTAGTAATGAATGATATAATGCTAAGTTTTCATCTTCTTCAAAGTTTAGTTCCTTTTCCTCAATTTCATGCTTTAAATTCGTTGCCTGTGAAACATCTTGCTTTAGCATAGCTAAATACCAATCATTAAATAGTTTTGTAATTTGTTCATTACCTTGTAGTTGAACGTTCATGAAATCCCCTCACTTTTTGAATATTCTTATAAAGTATATTATCAAAAATAATAATATTTAGAAATGGGGTTTTATATTTCTCAATATTTGTTTAGTGGATTTATTATTAAACAAATTGGAATAAAGTCAGTTTTGTTCTTTAGTTTAAGGGAGGGGAGTGTGGAATATAGTAAGGATAACTATAAAATGCTTCAGTCTATCTGTTTAAAAGGGAAGTGTATAAAAAAAGTGTGTTCACACAATTTGTATGAACACACCTTTTTACATATGAAACAATCACGTCCCGCAAAAAGTCCTATAAGGGCGATTCGACGGCGCTGGAGGCATGCAGTAATCCGCTTGTTCTTGAGAATATTCATAAGGATTTGCTAAAGCTTGAAGAAGTTTCTCCATTACGCTATAGTCTCCATCTTTAACAGCTGCTTCTAGTGCTTCTTCTACTCGGTGGTTTCGAGGGATGATTACTGGGTTGTTATTTTTCATTAATTTGTATGCATCATCTTTCGATTCTTTTTGTCTTTCTAACCGAGATTGCCATAGCTCGTACCATTCTTTAAATTCAGGACTTTCAAATAAAGGTGTATTTTCTAATGTAGTGTCAGTTAATGCACGGAATGTATTTGTATAATCTGCTTTATATTTTTCCATTGCTTTTAAAAGTTTCTCAATAAGGGATTGATCATGCTCTTCATTGCTAAATAGTCCTAATTTCTTCTTTATTCCGAGGAACCAATTGTTTTCGTACTGCACGCTAAACTTTGAAATTTCATCTTGTGCAATTTTTAGTGCTTCTTCTTCATCTTCATGTAGTATCGGTATTAAAGATTCAGCTAAACGTGCGAGATCCCATGCAGCCATATATGGTTGATTTCCGTATGCATAACGGCCTTGTGTGTCAATAGAGCTAAATACTGTTCCTTGATTATAACTATCCATAAAGGCACATGGACCGTAATCAATCGTTTCACCGCTAATCGTTATATTGTCAGTGTTCATTACGCCGTGAATGAAGCCAACGAGTTGCCATTTTGCGATAAGGCTTGCTTGTCTCTTAATGACTTCTTGTAGTAGTGCGACATATGGATTTTCAGTAGATTCAACCTCTGGATAATGTCTTTTTATCGTATAATCAGCTAAAGCTTTGAGATCTTCGATTGAGCCTCGAGCTGCGGCGTATTGGAATGTTCCAACGCGTATATGACTGCTTGCAACTCTAGTTAAAATAGCTCCAGGTAACTTCGTTTCGCGATAGATTGGTTCGCCAGTTGAGACTACTGCTAAACTGCGAGTAGTTGGAATATCAAGCGCGTACATCGCTTCACTAATAATATACTCACGTAGCATTGGACCGAGTGCAGCGCGGCCATCACCACGGCGCGAATATGGAGTTGGACCGGAACCTTTCAATTGAATATCAAACCGTTCGCCTGAAGGAGTAATTTGTTCTCCAATTAAAAGGGCACGACCATCTCCTAACATGTTGAAATGACCAAATTGGTGCCCAGCATACGCTTGAGCTAGTGGATGAGCTCCTTCTGGAATAGTATTACCAGCTAAAATGGCGATTTCAGCGTCCTTTTTTAGTTCCTCAGGATTAAAGCCAAGAGATATTGCTAAAGAATTATTTAGTTTAATTAACTCCGGTGAGTGTACAGGAGTTGGGGGGATTTCTGTATAAAATGATTGTGGTAAAGTCGTATAACTATTATCTAAATTCCAACCTGCTTCATTATTTTTAGTCATTTTATCTCCTCCTTGTTTATTTTTTTATTATGTATTTGTACGTATGTATTTTTTGTAAAATTAGCTAAAAGTATAATATGATATTTCCCCTTGAAATCTATTGTAAGGACTTCATTACACTATGTCTATTTAACAGCAAATAATAAAACTCCATTTTTAAAAAATGGAGTTTTATTATTATTTGATTTTTACAATTATCTTTCCTTTTGCTCTTCCAGACTCTGAATATTCCATTGCTTTTTGAGTATCTTCAAAAGGGAAAATGCGATCGATTATAGGTTTGATTTGTCCAGATTCAATATACTTTGCAATTATACGTAATTGATCTCCGCTTGGTTTCATAAACAAAAACGAATATTGAGCATTATGCTTTTTTTCAAGTGCAGTAAGTTTTTTGCTTGCTAATGAAAATAAGAGTGTTTTGAAAAATCCTGAACCAAATTCTTTACCGAAGCGAGCATTCGGCATTCCTGAAACGGAAACAATGTTCCCTTCGCTTTTTATAATATCGAATGATTTTTCAAGTGTTGTACCGCCAAGTGTATCAAATACCGCATCATAATTTTTCAGTATATCTTCAAACTTTTCTTTTTTGTAATTAATAATTTCATCTGCGCCAAGAGACTTTACTAAATTTTCACCAGCTTCACTAGCAGTTGTTGCAACAGTGGCACCCATTATTTTTGCTAACTGAATTGCGAAAGTACCAACACCGCCGGATCCAGCGTGAATCAAAATCTTTTGTCCTTTTTGTAATTGCATAATGTCATGTAATGCTTGATATGATGTTAAGCCAACGAGTGGAATCGACGCCGCTTCCTCAAAAGTTAAATTTTTCGGTTTTAAGGCTATATCATCTTCATGAATGGCTATATATTCCGCAAAAGTACCGATCTTATCTTTTCTTGGACGTGCATATATTTCATCACCAACTTTAAATTGAGTCACCTTTGTTCCGACTTTTACAATGACACCAGAAAAGTCGTTACCAAGAATCAGGGGCATTTTATATTTAAGTAACAACTTCACTTTTCCATCGCGTATTTTAAAATCAATTGGGTTAATGCTAGCTGCATGAATTTCTGCGAGCACCTCATACTCATTTATTTCAGGGGTGGGCATCTCAGTCATACGCATTGGAACTTTCCCGTACTTATCAATCACCATTGCTCTCATTTCTTATACCTCCAAAGTTCAATAAAAGTTTTGCAGTAGCTTCTCAATATCTAATACAAGATTTTTTAACAATCCTAATTTTGTACGTATGTCAATATAATAAAAGTTCTTTGTACCTTCTTTACGCATTAAAATAATACCAGCTTCTCGTAAAATCTTAAGGTGATGTGATACTGCTGGTCGAGAAAGGTGTGTTTGTTTAGTGATTTCGCCAACACGTAATCCAGTTTGACATTCTGTTTTCATTAGAACTAACAAAATAGCTTGACGTGTTTCGTCACCAATTGCCACTAATACTTTTTGACAATTAATAAAATCTTCTTTAATAACATTTAATTGTTCTTGTTTATTCATTTCAATCACTATACCTCCAATAATTAGTCGAAAGGTTTAAGATGATGAACCATTACATCGATACGGTAATGCTACATGAATGTTGTATGAGCTGCAATATTGAGAAAGAAAATCGAGACGAAGCCATTTTTACGTATTGAAAATTATGGAGTAGTTATTATAGGGAATAGAAAATAATGGAGTTGAAAGGTAGAAAATGATTTAACAATGCGTTGTCTGCCGAGGATAAAGGGTAGCCATTTAACAATAAAATAAGCGGTCGTAACCTTGTATAATTTACAAGGTTACGACCGCTTATAATGTTTTTATTATTTTTGATGTCTATATCAGAGAATAGTTCAAAGTAAAGTAGGGCCTTCTTTTTTATCCTTTCATACACACACAAATTAAGTGACTTGTAGATGTATGAAAGGATAAAAGTAATTTGGGGTGCAATCTATCTATATGATAATTCAAAATGAAATATAAGTCTATATTTTTGTTGGTTTTTTGATTATATTTATGTCACTGAGCTCAGAAGAATATATGTGGAGGGAAAATATATGAAATCGAAACATGTACCAGTTTTAATTGTTGGAGGAGGATTATCAGGATTATCGTCTGCATTATTTCTTGCAAAACATAACATCAATTATTTACTTATTGAAAGGCATCCGTCTACTGCGATTCATCCGAAAGCAGGTGGAATCACTTTTCGTACGATGGAATTATTTCGAGAATTAGGTCTAGAAAAAAGGATTAGATTAGCTGGTAAAGCGTTAGAGAATTGTCGCGGGAGAATTGCGGTTCAAACAATAGCTGAAGTAAATAATGAAGAGGTGGAACAAATAAGGGCGGCGCAGTATGAAAATAACGAAAATTTAGTTCGTAAAGTGGAAGAGATTAGCCCATCAAAACAAACTGCTTGTTATCAAATTACTTTAGAAGAGATGATGTTACAATGCGCGAAAAAATTAGGCGGAGAGCTATCTTTTTATCATGAACTGGTTTCTTATGAGCAAAATGAGAACGGGGTAATAGCAACTATTCGAAATCGTAACACGAAAGAAGAGAGTACTATTTATTGTGATTATGTAATCGCAGCAGATGGAGCGAAAAGTAAAATACGGGAACAGCTAGGTATTTTAACCGAGGGCCGTGGTACAATCGGTGGTTATTATATGAACATATATTTTGAAGCAGATTTAAGTGAATGTATTAAAGGAGACGCATTTGGTTTTACTATGATCCTACATCCAGAAGTTCTTGGTGCGCTTATTCCGGTCGATAACGTGAGTAAATGGATTTACCATGTAGCTTATGATCCAATAAAAGGAGAGAGACCAGAGGATTTCTCTATAGAACGCTGTAAACAAATTATTCAAACTGCAATTGGAAGTATGGATATTAAGTCAGAAATATTAAGTGTTTTACCGTGGGAAGCGAGTGAAAGTACAGCGGTAAAATTTCAGGACAATCGCATCTTTTTAGTTGGTGACTCGGCACATATTATGCCGCCAACAGGAGGATTCGGTTCAAATACAGGAATACAAGATGCACATAATTTAGCTTGGAAATTAGCGGCTGTAATAAAAGGTCAAGCAAATCCAAAATTGTTAGAAACGTATCATGACGAGAGATACCCTGTTGCGAAATTAACGACGGACCATGCGAGTAGTATATTATTTCGTGCTGCGGGCAGAGAGGAAGGTAATTTGAGTAATATGGATAGTTTAGCTGTCACTGCTGGTTATCAGTATTGCTCAGAAGCAATTATAGACGAATGTAACACACCGCATAGAATGAATATAGTTGACTTGAACGGACGCCCGGGAACGCGTGCGCCACATTTTTGGGGAACTTATGAAGGAAAAGAAGTTTCTATACTTGATCTATTTGGTAGCAACTTTGTGTTACTTACTGGAGCAGAGCCTAGTACTTGGACTGAAGCTGCACGTGACGTTTCATCTAAATTAGGAGTAAATATAAAAGTGTATCGTGTTGGTTTAAGTGGAGACTTTGTTGCTCAAAAAGATGTTTTGAGTGAACTATATGGGATAGGGCATGGAGGTGCTGCATTGATTAGACCAGATGGCTTTATAGGATGGCGTTTGGAAAAAGAGGTAGTAAATCCAGATGTAGTGCTTGAAGAAGTAATGGGTAATTTATTATGTGATTTTTAAGTAACTAAGGAAGTATTGTCTTATATAGGACGATACTTCTATTTTTTTAGCTTACAAAATAAAATTGTTTAGTGAAGAGCCATTATTATTATAAAAATATATGTAAATTAATTCCCTTTTTTGTTGTTATTAGAATTTTTTTAGTTTTTAGTTATAAGTGTTGGCAATTACTAGATTGAATCATTTTTTTATTGTATTATATTTCCTAGAGATTATATATTACGCTAGGGAGTGGGACTATTTGACTATTGAACCTCTTATTTTATCAAATAAAGAAGTATATGTATTAACTGGTATATTTGACCATGAAACGATGATTGGAATTGAGAACCCCTTTGAAAATTGGTCAGATTAGGAAATAGACAAAGAATTAGATGTAATGTACGAGAATTGGACAAACGAAGAGCTACTCATAATAAAAGAAGATGAAACATTATGTGACAAACAACTTTTAGAATATTTTCGTATTTGTTTAACTACAGGATTTGTTATTGAAGTACAGATAAGTAAAAACAGCGCTTTAGAAAAAAATATTTTCTATTTTAGTGAGAAAAAGGTTATACAAAATGCAATAACAGATGATAACGGTGAAAAACAATGTACATTTAAAGAATGCGTGACACCAGAGGTAGCTTGGCAATTTATATATCAAGCATTACAGCCTAAAAATACTTTCTCTCGTCCAAATTATACATTTAAAATCCCTTCTTCTGCATATAAGTAAACTATTTTAAATCAATCAAACAAGCAATTAGTAGATTACTTGAAACTTTACTTAGATGATGAAGCTTCCTTAGAGTTAGCAAACATTATACATAATCGTGAAGAATTAAATACTGTTCAAGTTCATTATTATATAAAGGACTCATGGTCTACAGACTGTATTCAGTTTTTATATAGTCAAAACCAATATTGGCTAATCCAAAAAGTTTTAGATAATAAGCAAACACAAACGAATTTTATTTGCCTTGATACCTTTACAATTACTGAAGAGATAAAGAAAATGGTACTTTATCTTAAATCATTAGGCGGTAAAACAAGGTGAGCGGTGAAATTAAGGTTACTCCTGATCATTTAAGGAAACTGGCTTCTAATATAGAACAAACAGCTCATGAGCTATCTGAAACACATCAACGTATCAATCAGCAGTTATTTGATATTCCTTTCCAAGTATCTGGAAGAGATGCTGTGTTAAATCAATCCCAATACGCAGGCTCAGTGTTAGCTACTATAACGACAGTTTTAAAAGAACATAGTGATGCATTAAGAAAAGCTGCTGATCGTTTTGAGAAGGCTGATCAACAAGAAGTTTCATTTGGAGAAGAAGCAATTGATGTTAATTGGTTTGCACCGTTGGGTGGCGATATTGGTGATTGGAAAGATAACCCTACGGGATCATTATTTACTTTACTTGGTACTGTAACTGAAGGTGCAGCTGCCTACAAGTTGGCAGCTTTACATAATAAAGGTTTGCGTGTAACACCCTACACAAATAAAAAAAGAAAAGAAATGGTAAGGTTTCAAAATCGCAACGTACTAAAGGATAAAAATGGACTTAATGTGATAAGGCGTACAAAATTACCTTTAGCCGAAGTAAAGCAAATAGACGATGTAAAAAGACATGTTTTATCACCAAAAGAAATTCTTAAAGATTCATTGAAATTAAAAACAAATGTTTTAGGCTATGCAGCTGTAGGATGGGATGTAATTAATGATACAAAGGAAAATATTGAAAATAAAGCGTCAAAAACTAAGATAGCTGGTGATATTATTGGTGATGCAGCAATCGGGATTGGCTCTACTGCTACTAGTGCATGGGCTGGTGCTGCAATAGGTACAGTAATTGGGGGACCAATTGGAACTGTAGTTGGGGCCGGAATTGGCTTTGGTATTTCTATAGGGATGAGTGTGTTAACAGATGGAATCAAATTTAACAAAGGTGATTGGAATCATGATGGCAAACAGGATTCGGTAAAAGATAGAGTTAAATCTGGAATCGGAACTGTATTAGATAAAATCTTTTAATTTTTGATGAGGTGCGTAATGGACAAATATAATGGCAACAACATAGATGATTGTATACGAATATTAATACCATTTAATATAAGGAATATTGTAGGCTTTGTATGGTTATTTATGAATTTTATGCTACTTATCATTCTATTCATATTTCCGCCGTACAATATATACTCTTACGCAGCTTTTCCATTTTATGTGATATGTAATCTATGGGGAATTTGGGTTTCTATTCATAAGCCTCGGCAGCCTCAATTGCAACATTTACTATATTCTGGATTTGTTGCTTTAAGTATTTCATTTTGTAGCTTCATAGCTGTGCAAAAGTTAGCTTACGAATTCGTAGAAATAGAGTCACCTTTATTTTTTACTCTATCGCTTATTGCATATAGTTTAATTGTTTATAAATCTGAATTATTCTGGATTAAATATTTTACAGCCCGCTTAAGGGGGACAACTGATAAAGATGTGAAAATTCCTAAAATTGTATATTTTTCGGGTTTAGGTTATATGATTGGTCAAGTTATTATTGGGATTTTGAGCCAAAAAGCTATGGCGATTGTGCTAATCGTTATTTTTTCATTTATTTCAGTTGTTTTCCTAGCGCTAAGTACACATTTGTATTTTTACTTTGATTTCAAAAAACAATGTATTGCTTCAGGACATTTAAAAAAATTACATTCTCAAAAGAAGCCTAGATTGTCAAGGAAGGAAAGGAGACAATCCACGGCTGCTTCGGGACATGTAAATATACCCTATTCTCAAAAGAAACCTAAACTTACAAGAAAGGAGAAAAGACAATGAATTCGCAACTTTTTTCTATAGGTTCTATTGTAATTTTAAAAGAAGGTACAAAGAAACTCATGATTTTTGGGAGGAAACAACAAGTAGAAACGGATGAGGTAAGGAAGTTCGATTATATGGGGTGTCCTTATCCAGAAGGCTATATTAATCCAAATTTCACATATTTATTTAACCATGATGATATTCATGAAGTTGTTTCAACAGGATATGAAGATCAAGAAGAACGTACTTTCCAAGAAAATGTATTGTCTAAAATATAATAAGAAATAATGTGAAAAAACTGTTTAAATAAGCAGTTTTTTTTACATTATTCCTTAATTCCAGTTTGGATGTTTCATTCCATGTAAACTAGTACCACCTGTGATGATAATTTGTGCACCTAAACCTTGTTGATAAGCATGTAGAGGAGCTTGCCAATTACCAGGATGGGAACCGAAAATTGCATCACACTGTTGTCGTGTTGACTCTTTTAGGAAAGTGATTTCGGTTATTTCTTCAATTTGTTTTTTCGTAAGATATGGGACTTCAGGGTATTTAGGGATTACCATATGAAAACCTCCTATATAGCGATGTTATTTAGTGGGAAAAGGGAAGTTTTTCATCTGACAGTTCCCCTTTTATGATAACTCTCCTATAAACAAAAGTTCTACTTCATCATAAAATTCATCTTCATCCTTGATTATCTCTTGGAAATGCAATGTTTGGATGCTGTTAGAAATTGATATTTTCCATTCATGCCCGAAGTCGGAAGCATTGGAGAGGGGAATCCATTTTTGAAATTCATTATCTCTATTGAAAAAATTTTGAAAGTAGTCATCGTTTTTAAATATGATGATTTGTGAGTTCCATAAGCTTGCTATTTTGATCATAACAACGACTCGATATGTATTTGTATCGTTCGGTTTCATTGTCATTAATTGATTCGCTTGATTTAACAGGGTTTGAATGCACAATCGCTTTACTTTCCTAGGTGTTGTACTAGAATCGATAAAAGCTTGAGAGCCTGGTAAAGGCATATGCCAGTATTCATCGTTATAGAAAGTAGACGGAAATGCTTTAGTAGAGTCTTCAATTCTTTTTATAAGAGTTTTTGTTTTTCGTTTCATTCCGCGTATTTTTTTTTCACGCATTGTTGATCATCTCCATAAATTTTTGCAAGGCAGCTGAGTGGAAAATATCTTTTCGAATAATAAAATTAGTAGGAACCTTTCTAAAGTGATTTGGTAATGTATTTAAAGATAAACCATGTTCGTAATCTGGAATAATAGATTTCAGCATAATAGCCGTACCCATACCTGATTTTACACATGCAAGTATTGCTTCAATTGTTCCGAACTCTAGTATTCTTTTAGGTGAAATCCCTTCTTCTTGAAGCCAGTTTTCTAATAGTTTTCTGTAATAACAACCTTGACTAAAAGCGAGTAAATTCAGTTCTTCTATTGTTTTAAAGGAAGATAGAGGAGTCTTGCTAATGAGAACGAGTTCTTCTTCTCGAAATGAAAGTGTATGAAGTTCAGTATGCTGAATATTTCCAGCGATAAGAGCCCCGTCTAGTTTTCGCTCTAAAACGAGCTGAGTTAATTGGTCTGTCGTATTTGTTTCTAGAATCAATTCAACTTCTGGATACTTTTCATAATAGGTCGTTAATATAGGCGGGAGACGAACGGCTGTTGTCGATTCTGTACACCCGATTTTTAACGTGCCTTTTGGCTCGGTTCCGTTACTTTGGACAGCTTGAATGGATTGATCGATTAGATGGATGATTTGTTTTGCATATGTTAATAAAATTTCTCCGTTAGAAGTTAAAGTAACGCCTTTTCCATTTCGATAAAATAAAGGCACACCTAACTCAATTTCTAGTTGTTTTATACGCATCGTTACACCTGATTGTACATAGTTTAAGTTTTTAGCAGCATGAGATATATTTCCTACTGTCGCAACTTCGTAAAAAACCGTTAAATCTTTTATGTCTATTTATTATCACCCCGAAAAAGGTATCAATTTTTTTGATGGATTCTATTATTAACACTTATTTTACATGATATCAGAACCTTCATACAATGAAAGGGATATGGGGGAGATAACGTTGATAAGTGAAGAAAAAATTGAAAAGTACAGTAGTTCTAATAAATGGATCATGTTAACTTTGGCAACGGTAGCACAGGCAAGTGCAACACTTATAACATATGGAGTAGGGGTACTCGCTTTATTTTGGAAACAGAAATATGTACTTTCGAATATGCAGGTTGGGTTGTTAATAAGTTCTGTAAATATTGGTCCGCTGTTTTGTATGCTTTTTGCCGGAAGGTTACTTGATCGATATAACGAAAGAATATTAATTGGAGCGAGCACTGTATTACTTGGCGGGGCGCTTTTACTTGCTCATATGGCAAGGGGCTTTATTGGGTTATTATTTGTCCTTCTTTTAATAGGAACTTTTTATAGCGTATCTCAGCCAGGGGGAAGTAAAGTAATCTTGAAATGGTTTCCGAAAGAAATGCGCGGATTAGCTATGGGAATACGGCAAGCTGGTATACCTATTGGCGGGGCATTAGCAGGAGTAACGATCCCTTTGCTTACAATTAAATTTAGTTTAGCTTATACGATAAATGTAATTGCAACTATATGTATAATAGGCGGGTTATTGTTTTTCATATTTTATAAGGAATCGTACGTACGAGAACACACGAGCCAAGAAAATGTAAGTATTTCTTTTTGGATGCAGTTAAAAAAGGTAATATGTAAAAAAGAGCTGTATCCAATTTTTATTACAGGTATTTGCATGATTTCTTTACAAATGATATTAGTCGGACATTTTATAAAATTTTTAGTCATTGAAAATATAATCCGGACCATGGTCTATTCTTATCGATAGACCCAGACCCTGGTGATGAAGACGATCCAGTCACACAAAATGGATATACGTATGTAGATAATAATCCAGTAATGCTGACAGATCCAGATGGCCATATTCCTCTAGTTCCATTGGTGATGATAGGTGCACGAGTAGCGGCTCCTCATATAGCTCGTGCTGCTGCTAAAAAGGCAGCAAAGTCGGCATTGAAAAAGGCAGGTAGAAAAGGTAAAAATGCTAGGTTAACAGAATTAGCGGGGGACCCTAAGGTTTCTAAATCTCTGCGTGGGTGGATTAAGCAAGAGTTGAATAATAAAAAACGTAAAAAGAAAAAACATTTACGCAATCCACCAGGGTATGAGATGGCCCATAGAAGAGGAAAGGAAGCTAGACATGGTTATGGGTATGAACATTCTGATTTACAGCATATAAAGACACACAGAACCCAACATAAACATGATGGATATGGTAGGAAAGGTAATAAGAAAAAGAATCCCCCAAAAAAGAGCACTAAAAATAGTACTAAAAGAAAAAAATAATTCATTTGTAAAGTAAATTGAATAGACGATGAGAAAGAAGTATACAACAAAAAACTTCTTTCTCATCGTGATAGGGTTGCTTTGAGAGTGTGGAATAAACTTATATAAAACACGAGCTTTTTAGTGAGAATGCCTGTGTTGTTGCTTGAATTTAATAGAGGGTATATGAAAAATAACTTATATGTAAAGGAGTAATTTAAGTTGAACAATTTAGAAGAACTACAAAAAGAATTAATAGAAGGACAAAAATTGGCAATGCAAGGTTCTTATGAAAGAAAAGAACCTAATAAAAGGGCAGTACCATATTTTTTAAACGCAAAGAAAGGATTATATGAATACATAAAGTGTAATCCCGATAATAGTTTAGCATGGAGGTTATTATCACAATGTGAAGAATGTTTATTAAATTATCATGCGGCCGTATTTAATTTGCAAAAAGCGATTCAGGCTGGGGGAGGAAGTAAAAAAGATTTGAAAAAGTTAGCCTTGCTTAAAGAGTATAGAGATGGAGCTGAAAAACTAAACTTATCAACGGAACAGTTGGAGTCGTTAGAGGCCCATTTGGAGGAGAGTATGAAAAGTTACGGGTGTGATCATTCGCTTAAGCACACAAAGGAATGGTTAGTTTATCATGTTTCAAAAGCTAAATCCCGTGATGTTATAAGGGCTATGCGAAATCGAGGGGGATTTTGTGATTGTGAGGTTATAATGAATGTAATAAATTGAGTTTTAGACGTTGTGAATCATCTACTGGTGAACTACTTACTACTTAGTAAAGCTGGAAGTGGGAGTGCCTCCGTTCCATCCCAGATACCAAAAGGTTGGATATTCTATATACGGTTGATCTTTTAAGCAGGAACCGAATGGTCAGTTTTTCGCACAATATTTTCTTCTTGAACTCTTCAATATTAAGTTATAAGGTAGTTTGCCAAATCAAATTGTATCTCCCTCCTATCGCGGGACCATCGCCCTTCACGTGCTTGAGGAAGGAGAATACTTTAGGTAAATTAGTTTCAATATATTGAAACTAATTTATTTGTGTGAATATTTTTCATTGCTTTAAGCTCTCTAATAAGATAAGGGGCTCAAGTTCTAAACCTATCAAATGAGAATCCCAGTTTATACCGATCAACAAATCGTCTTTATGCATTCCGTATAACCAATTATTCATAAATCGATAACACCTATTGTAGCAGGGAAAGTATTTTCAGTTATGCTAGTTGCAGGAATGATAGGCCGAATTATATTAGCTACAATAAGTGATACATATTACAAAGGTGATCGTCGTACACCTTTATTAATAACTGTATGTATATCTTTTTGCTTAATTTTCGTTGTTGTAATGAGTATAAACACAATGACACTTGAGGCATTGTTTGTGATGAGCGGACTGCTAGGATTCTTTGCGATCGGTTGGTTTAGTCTTTTTATGGTTGAAGTTGCTGAGTCTGCAAGTGAGGAATTGGTAGGTCTAACAGTGAGTTTTGCGCTTACACTTAATCAAATTGCTATTATCTTTGCACCTGCTTTGTTTGGTTATATAGTAGATGGAAAAGGCTACACATATGCATGGATGGGGATAGCTGCATTACTAAGCGTTTCAGTAGTGAGTTTATGTAAAAGTAAACGAATATTAAAAATGTAAATCTTTTATGAAGAAAATCTAAAGAAATGTCGTGAGAGTGACATTTCTTTTTTTATATGCTGTATAATCAATTTAGAAATGAGATTCGTTTTCATTAACGCTCATTTCCTCTTTTGAAATTACCTGTAATTTTAGCCATAATAAGCTGTTTTTCTTTTTCGTTACTTGCCCGATTTATTTTTTTCAAAAATTTTTCAGCATCATTTCCTTTTAAAATCATAATCTGTTTTCCGTAATATTCAATTAAAACTATATTGTTTTTTGTTACTCGATAATGAAACATCATATCATCTAAACGATTGCGCTTATCGGTCTTTTTCAAATTAACGCCTCCATTCTTGTTAATGTGTAACGAATGTTACATAAAAAATTTAAATTAAGGTTGGATGTATCCGATTGTAAGGTGGAAATTTTGTAAAAAAGAACTACAATAGAGAGTAGTTAAAATTTGAACGTTAGAAAAAGGAATCTAGTTTACTATGAGGAATAATAGAGTAGATAGATTATAAGATATTTAAAAACTAAAAGATATAGAATAGAATGGAAAAGTATAAAGTGAAACTAGATAAAAGAGGGTTCCCATATGTTTAAGAAATGGTTAATCGCTTTCTTTGTTTTTGCTATTTTTTGTGGGAGTGTCGCTGCACTCATACATGCAAATAAAGAAAAGAAATACAGTTTGAAGGCATTTTCAAATTTTGAGGATAAGGTTGGAAATGTTCACCCGAAAGTTGATGCGAATCAGCAAAAACGTTATGATATTGCAGCAACGAAACTCGATCAATATTTAAAAGATAAAGGATTTAACGGGACGGTTCTCGTAACGGATAAAAATAATGTGGTTTTACGAAAAGGCTACGGGTATGCGAATGTAAAAGATAAAGTTTTAACAACGCCAAGAACAAAATATCGCATCGGTTCCATAACGAAAACAGTAGTTGCAATATCTATATTAAAGCTAAGAGAAAAAGGGAAATTGAATATTGAAGACAATGTAAATAAGTATATTCCATCGTTTCCAGCAGATAAAAACATTACGTTACGAAATTTGTTAACACATACGTCCGGGTTACCAGATCAGGGACAAGGTAGTGTTGATGCGGCATCACGTTTAAAGTTAGTAACGTGGATTGGAGCGCAAAAGTTGCAATTTCCTGCAGGGACAGGATGGAAATATACAGATTATAATTATATGGTACTTGCGTATATTGTAGAAAAGATATCGAATAAACCGCTTGCTGAATATGTGAAAGAAAACATTTTTACTCCTGTTGAAATGAATGAATCTGGTATGGGGGCAACTCTCCCTGAAGATATTTTCTTAGCAGAAGGTTACACGAAAAAAGATAATGAGTTAATAGCTACACCCCGCTTAAAAATGAACTGGCTGTATGGTTGTGGTGAAATGTATACGACCGTTGAAGATATGAAAAGATTAGATGAGGCTATTATGGATGGAAAGCTGATTTCTAAACAAAGCTTATCAGATATGTTTACAGTATCACCTGCGAGAAAATATGGATTTAGCTTCTATATTTACCCGGATTATTATCATAACCATGGTGTATTAGCTGGCTGGAACACTTTTAATAATTTTAACTGGGATAAAAGAACGTTTGTAATATTATTCTCTAACGTACAAAATGGTATGAATGATACATTTAATCAAGAGTTTAGGAAATTAGCGAATGATTTAATAGAAGGAAAATAAATATTTGAAAATCGGTATTGATATAAAATTATCAATACCGATTTTTTTATTTAGTGAACAAGCATGTATGAGAGGGGATTAGTATTAGAATAAATTTATGAAGGAAGTTAAATGATATGGATGTTAAATATAGGAAGTGTATTTTGTGAATGTCATCTATTTGTATTGAAATTATGTGATTATCATGCGGAAGAATAATTGGTAATTTTTACATTGATGAAAAAGCTTGAGCTTCACACTATGTTAAGCCTTACAGTATTGTAGACATGAACAGGAGGTTGAAAAATGAAAAAAATAGTAAAGTTTTGTTTAATAGCTACATTATCTACAACGATTATTAGTGGATGTTCTTTTGAAGGGAATAATGAAAATGCCAAAGGGAAAGAGAAAGAGGATAAAAAAGTAGAGGTACAGAAAAACGCTGGAAAATATACGATGCCGGATGAAAAAGATAAACATGAAGGTACGTGGCTACAATGGCCTCATGAATACACATATGGTCAAGAGTATAAACAAGAAGTTGAACCTATTTGGATTAAGATGGCAAGTGCTTTAACTGAGGGTGAAAAAGTCCACATTGTTGCATATGATGGGGAAGAGAAAGAGCGAATCAATAAGCTTTTAATAGATAAGGGGCTGAATATGGATAAAGTTGATTTCTTTATCGCTCCTACTAATGATGTGTGGGCAAGAGATAGTGGACCGATTTTTGTTTATGACAATAATAAAAATCTAAAAATATTAGATCCAGCATTTAATGGTTGGGGAAAGAAAACTCCATATAAAAATGATGCCCGTATACGTGAGAATGTTAGTAAACAATTAGGGATTGAAAGAATTGATTGGGGGAAATTTGTCCTTGAAGGTGGCGCAATTGAATTAGACAGCAATGGGACTGCTTTATTAACTCGAAGCGCAGTAACGAATAAAAATAGAAATCCTGATTTATCAGAAGCGGAAATTGAAAAATATATAAGTGACCTTGGGGTGACAAACTTTATTTGGTTAGATGGAGTGCCTAATTTAGATATTACTGATTTTCATATTGATGGATTTGCTAAATTCCATGATAAATCTACAATCGTAACGATGGCAGAAGATGACTTGGCTGAATGGGGCTTGTCAAACAAAGATATGGATAAATTGTTAGATGCAAAAAATGCTTCAGGACAGAAATATAAGTACGAATACTTACCGCTTAGTAAAGATAAAGTTACTTTAGAAGGTGGAAAAACTCTAGATTATAAGGGGTCGTATATCAATTATTATGTTGGGAATACAGTTGTATTGGTTCCTAACTATAATGATCCAAATGACAAAATCGCAAACGATACGATTCAGAAATTATACCCGGATCGTAAAGTAGTGGGAATTGATGTGAGAGAGCTTTATAAAAATGGCGGAATGATCCATTGTGTGACACAGCAACAACCGATTCAATTGAAGTAATCGATGATAGTTTCGTTATGTTGCTTTATAGACAAAATAGGTGAAATGCTATCTTTACTTATTTTGTCTTGTTTTAACATCTGTAACAAGGGTATAATGTATAATTTTAATGTAACGATAATTGAATGAAAGTATATTGTCATTATTGGTTTATATGGAAAAGGAGAAAAATGTTTGTGGTAAAGAATTTTAAAAAAGTATTTTCGTTTTTCCCTATCGTTCTACAGTACATTATAAATGTAGCTTTGATCTGTTTGGGAATTGTTTTAAGTGTGTTTCTTATGAAAGAAGTCATTCAATTTATACAAGAACTTAAATTAAATAGTGAGGAATCTAGTTATCATTTAATTGATAGCATTGTCGTATTCTTTTTATATTTTGAATTCATCGTAATGATTATAAAGTATTTTCAAATGAACTTTCATTTTCCATTACGTTATTTTATATATATATAGGTATTACGGCTATTATTCGTCTAATTATTATAGACCATGATAGTCCAATGGATTCATTGATATATGCTTGCGCGATTCTTGTATTAATTAGTGCTTTATTCATTGCAAATTCTAAAATAATGCGTCGTGATTTAGAAGAGTGAACGTTTGTTGTTTAAATCAAAAAAGATGTTTTATCTTTTGGTAAAAAGGAGTAACAGTATTGAAAGAAATAATCTTAACCAGTTTTATAATAATAGGGTTTATGATTCTACTATTTAATTGTATACTTTCATAATTTAAAAGAATAAAAGGTTAATAAGGAAAGAGGTTTTTGTAAGTATGGTTCATTACAATAATCAAAATAGTTTACATCAAATATTTACATTAAAGGGAACAGTTATAAGAGATATTTTCCCGCAAATTTTATTATATATATGTATTTCAACGATAGTAACTGTGATTAATTATTATTATGTAGAAATAAAAATTAATCAAACTCCTTGGGTAATTGTTGGAGGAGCTTTAGGTCTACTGTTAGTTTTTCGTACTAACACTGCCTATGATAGGTATTGGGAAGGTAGAAAGTTATTTGGCACGGTTGGTGCTTGTACTAGAAATTTGGCAGTTAGTTTTTTATGTTATTGGGAGTCTGAAGGGAAAAAGACGGATCAGGAAAAATTAAAATTTTTACATTTGTTAATTGCTTTTCCAAAGATAGCGAAAGGACATTTGAGAGACGAAAAAGATTTATCCGAAATAAAAGCATTGTTTGATATTTGTTCTGAGAAGGAAAAAGAAATGTTGGCTGAGTCTATTCATTTACCGATTAGTATAGTTTTTATGTTAAAAACTATACTATCAAAAGGTTTGAAAACGGGTCAAATTCACCCAAATGCAATAATTAATATGGAAGCTGATTTGAATACTCTGCTTACGGCTGTGGGTGGATGTGATCGGATCAAAACAACGCCTATTCCTTTTGCATATTTTGCTCATATTTTGCGGGACTTTATCGATTGGTCTTGTTGATAGTCTTGGATGGTTTACAGTACTTGCAACTACGTTTATAAGTTTTGCATTTATAGGGATTGAAGCAATAGGAGTTGAAATTGAGGATCCATTTGGTCAAGATCCAAACGATCTGCCGCTAGAAGGGATTTGCATTGGTGTAGAAACGCATTTAGTGAATTTATATAATCAAAACGCTCTATTAGAAGTAATGGATTTGAATCTTGATAAAAAAATCATCTAATCCTTCATTGTGTACGACGATTAAAATTTAAAAATCTTGTCAAGAGTCAGTTTACGGCTTAACGACGTCTTTATATTTTTTATATAAATATATAATATTTCTCCGTGCTATAATCCATTCATGAAATGTGCACGTTTCAAAAATTGTAATGAAAAGAGAAATGAATTGGGGAATAGTTGGCTTATTGAAAACAGTTATTCAATCATTATTAAAAAGCGAGGTAAGTAATATGGAACAAAAACATAGTGGCATTATTTTTACTGCAATACCAGATGAATCGAATGAATATTATCGACCATTTTATGAAGACATTATTTATTTTAATGAATACTTAAATGAAAATAAAGCATTTACCGATCAACTTATATCTTTATCTGTTGAAGAGCAAGACTTTCATACAAACTTTTTTGAGTATGATGATATTTGGCTAAGAGATGTTGCACCAGTTGTAACAAATCATCTAGTTAAATTCAAATATCAACCGAATTACTTACCGAAAGATCAAGGACGATATTTAGATCAACAATTTAATAAATGGCTGAAAAAGAACGATTTTGAATATGTGACATCTCCATTGATATTAGACGGTGGAAATCTTATTTGGAATAAAAAAGATACCGTTATATTAACGGAACGCATATTTGATGATAATTATGATTGGACGGAAGAAGAAATTATAGAGCAACTGGAATGGGATTTAGATGTGAGTCGGGTTATTATTATTCCTGCTGAAGAGGGAGATGTACTTGCACACGCAGACGGGATGGTTAAATTTATTGATGAACATACAATGTTTATTAGTGATTTTTTAGGGGATCATGAATTTAGATATAAGGTTCAAGAAATTATTCAAGAGCAAATGCCAGAGGCTGAATTTATAGTTGTTCCTTCGTCATATACAGAGAAGGGTCAATACGATGAAGAGATAGCGTCAGCAAAAGGTTTATATATAAATATGTTAGAAACATGTGATACGCTTTACGTTCCTAAGTTTGGATTAGCTAAAGATGAGGAAGTTTTAAGATATATTCAACAGCATACTGAGAAACAAGTTATTCAAAGTCATGTAGGAGAAATATCGACAATGGGAGGCGCGATGAATTGTTTAACGTGGTATTGTCCTAGTCATTTGTTACCTTCAAAAATGAAAAGGCTGAACGATCAGAATGAAGGTTCTTCAATCAGAAAAATATTTGATTGGTTTTAATAAATAAGCTTATATATAAGAGAATGTATTCAAGGGGTATTTATATGTATACAATTACTGAGTTTTCGCGGATTTGTAAAATGAGTACACGGATGCTAAGGCATTATGATAAAGAGGGAATATTGAAACCAGCATATGTGAATCCGGTAAATGGATATAGATATTATGAGCAAGGGCAGCTTGAAATAGCGCTGAAAATTAAAAAGCTAAGGGAGTATAAGTTTCCTTTACCGAAAATCAAAATAATTCTTCAATCATCAGATCAAGATTCATTTATTAAACATATGCAATCACAAATTATAGAGTTGTCTCATGAGGTGAAACAAAATTTACAGGTTATTTCAGAAATGAATGAAATGGTAAATATGAATCATGGTCTAAATATTGCTCGCCATAGAAGTTACGATATATTAATTGGAATGAGAAATGAAATGACGGTAATTACTCAAAGACTACAAATAGATATAGATGATATGGATGATTATTTTTATGACTTATATGAAAATGTACAAAAAAATAGCTTTCAAATAGTCGGTTCTCCATCCGTAGTTTTTTATGATAAAGAGTATATTCCAAATCACAGTGATATTGAATTAAGAATTCCGGTCATGCATGGGAACAATAAAGATGTAGTACAAGAATATGAAATAAAAAAATTAAATCCACATCAAATCGTTACTACTATGCATTATGGAAGTTATGACTATATAGGCTACGCTTATATTGCGTTAGAAAAATGGATTGAAAGAAATGGTTATGTAATAAATAATTCACCATATGAGGTCTACATAAAGGGACCTGAATGTGATTGTTTAGTAGAGGAGTATGTGACACAAATTTGTTTTTTAGTTATGAAAATAGACTGAGAATAAGGATTGACATTAACATTATGTCAATCCTTATTCTATTTATGTAAGTAATTCATCATAATAAAAAGGAGAAAGAATATGAAAAGAACAATCATGATTATTTGTCTGATTCTAAGTATGACATGGTTTTCAGCGTGTACTCCTGGAGTAGGAGAAGGTGAGAATGGTAGCTTCGTTCTACCAAATCAGTTGCCAAAAAATGTAGTGTTTAAAAATGGTACAATCTATACTTCAAATGACAAGCAAGACATTGTAGAGGCTGTAGCCGTTAAAGAAGGGGAAATTACATTTGTTGGTTCAAACAAAGATGTAGAAGGATTTATAAATGAAGATACGAAAGTGGTGGATTTACAAGGACGTTTTATTCTTCCTGGTTTTGTGGACAATCACAATCATATATTTGAGGCGAAATCACCAGCAGCAGGGAATTGTAGTGTTTCACCGGATGCTGCGCTGCAAGAACAACGCTCGTATTTAAAGGCTTGTAAAAAAGATGTGAAAGATGGCGAATGGATAAGCGGAACAGGATTTAGTTTGGAAGAGCTGTTAAAAGATATGGACGAAAAATCAGAACAACAAACGCCATTACAAGTTCTTGATGAGCTATTTCCTAATAACCCGGTATTAATTATGGAAAGAACCTCTCATTCTGTATGGGTTAACTCAAAGGCATTGGAATCAGCAGGAATAAATAAAGAGACGAAAGATCCGCAAGGCGGAAGAATCATCCGGGATCCAGAGACAGGAGAACCTTTTGGAATTCTGTATGATACAGCTGGGGATATCGTGATGGAAAAAGCATGGAATTCTCAGCCAAATCTCTTTGAAAAAAATTATGAAGGTTTGTTAGATGGTCTAGATGAGGTTGCGAAGAATGGTATTACTACAGTCGGCGATGGACGTCTTTATTGGAAACGAGGCTGGTTAGATGTTTGGAATAAAGTTAATGATGAGAAAAAGTTAACATCGCGAGTAGTACTTCGTCCGTGGGTATATCCGAACTTAAATGAAGCAGAACAAATTGAGTATTTCAAAAAAATTAAGCGTGATGATGTATCATCTCGAATGCTTATTAATCAAGTGAAGATGTATAGTGATGGAATTAGCATTAACAGCACAGCTAAAATACTAGAAAAATATAAATTTGAATGGTTTAAAGGAACACCGTACGGTTTGAACTATATTCCAGAAGAAAAAATGAAGTGGTGGTTGAGTGAACTCAATAAAATTGGTTACGGTGCACTCATCCACACAATTGGAGATGGCGGAGTAAGAGAAAGTTTAAATGCAATTGAAGCAGCGAAAAAAGAAGGGGCGAATCAACCTTATACGCTTACACATGTGGAAATGGTAGAAGATAGTGATATAAATCGTTTTGCTAAGTTAGGTATTAGCGCTGATTTCCAAGTAGGTCATGATTTTGCAGAAGATCCTAAACAAAGCTGGGCAAGTGCGTATTTTACAAATCAACAGATGAAACGAATTATGCCGTTAGGACGCATTTGGAAAACAGGAGCAAATGTATCGCTTAGTAGTGATTGGGACGTAAACGAACTGAATCCACTTGTGACAATTTCGAATGCGTTAAGTATTGAAGAGAAAGGCTTATCTGATATATATGCAGCTATTGATGCTTATACAATTAAGCCCGCCAAAGCATTAGGCCTTGATAATATTACTGGTTCAATTGAAGTAGGTAAATCAGCCGATATGGTATTGCTAAATGAAGATATTACTAAAATGAGTGTCGATAAGATTCCGAATGCGAAAGTTTTAGTGACGGTTTTACAAGGAGAAGTAGTGTATCACAAGGGAAAATAAAGAATCAGTTTATGAAGTAGTTAATATATTTCTGTTGACCTTAACACGATGTCAAAGTTTAGACTGAACTTACATTCGAAGAAGGGGTGAACACGTATGAGAAATATAGAAAATAGTTTGTTTTATATGCCTGCTGAGTGGGAAAATCATGAGGGGACATGGCTCCAATGGCCTCATGATAAAGCTCATAGAGGTGAAGGTTACAGATCTAAGCTAGATGATATTTGGGTAACGATGGCAAAGGAGCTTTATTACGGTGAGAATGTGCATATTGTTGTATTTGATGAGGAAGAAAAAGTACATGTACAATCGAAGTTAATTGAAGCGAATGTAGATATGGATAAAATTGATTTTTTAATTGAAGAAACGGATGATGTTTGGATAAGAGATAATGGACCGAACTTTGTAAAAGATAAGGAAGGCAATCTCTGTTTAACACACTGGGTATTTAATGGTTGGGGGGATAAATATCCGTATGAAAATGATGCTGTTATTCCGGAAAAAATAAGTGAAATGTATGGCATTCCAAAAGTTAAATCTAGTGTCTGTATAGAAGGTGGAGGAATAGAGATAAATGGAAATGGCACCTTAATGGCGGCAAAAACTTCTATTATAAATGAAAATCGAAATCCTACACTAAATCAGGAAGAGATTGAAATAGAGTTAACGAAGTATTTGGGAGTAACGAATTTTATATGGATAACTGGTATTCGCGGAGAGGATAATTATGATGAAGATACAGATTACCATATTGATGGGGCAGCGCGTTTTGTAAATGAAAATACAATTCTTTATGAATATGATCCTTTTGGGGAAGGAGAGTTGTACCTTTTGGAGGCGCAGGAAAAGCATTATCAAGAATTGCGACAAGCGAGAAATATAGATGGAAATCCATTTCAGCTCATCCCAGTACCTGTAACAAGAAAAGTGGTAAAAGAGGCAGACTGTAAAGGTTCGTATTTGAACTTTTATATTGGAAATGAAGTTGTATTGGTTCCTATATACGGTGATGAACATGATAAGTTAGGACTTCAAATCATTGAAGGGCAGTTTCCAGGAAGAAGAATTGTCGGTGTTTATGTAAATGAACTGTATGCGTATGGTGGTATGATTCATTGTGTGACGCAGCAACAAGTGAATAAATGAAATGTATATTTTATATGAAAAAGCATGCAGATTCTATAATCTGCATGCTTTTTTCTATAATGCTGAAAACTCTTCAACAAGTTGGGTGAATCGATTTAATGCACTTTCAATCGGTTCTGGTGTAGTTAAATCAACGCCAGCTTTTTTCAGTAGGTTTAATGGATAGTCAGAACTTCCGCCTTTAAGGAATTCAATATAGTTTTTCTGAGCATTTGGATCACCGCTTAATAATTTATCGGCGATTTGAATGGCAGAAGCGAATCCAGTTGCGTATTTGTATACGTAAAATGGACGGTAGAAATGAGGGATTCTAGACCAGCCATATTTTACTTCTTCGTCAAATACGAGAGAGTCGCCATTATATTCTCTAAATAAGTTTTCGTAAATTTCACTAAAGACTTTGGCATTTAATGGTTTACCTTGTTCGGCCATTTCATGTGTGATTTTTTCAAATTCTGCAAACATGATTTGTGTAAAGAAAGTACCTTTAAAGCTATCGATAAAGTAGTTAATTAAATGATTACGTACGTTCGTTTCTTTTGCTTCTTTTAATAAATAATGAATTAATAACACTTCATTTACTGTAGAAGCGACTTCTGCAACAAAGATAGTATAGTGTGCAGAAATTCTTGGTTGGTATCCGTGTGAGTAATGCGTATGCATACCGTGCCCGCATTCATGAGTAAGGGTGAAAAGGCTATTTAAATCATCATGATGATTTAAAAGAATGAAAGGATGAACACCGTATACACCAAAGTTATAAGCGCCAGAACGTTTTCCTGGTGTTTCTCTCACGTCTATATAGCGTTTATCTTTAAAGTTTTTTAATGTTTCGATATATTCTTTACCTAAAGGAGCTAGTGACGCGATCATTATATCAAACGCTTCGTCGTATGGAATGTCTTGTTTTACACCTTTTACTAAATCAACACTCAAGTCGTATTGTCGTAGTTCATCTACATTTAATTTTTCTTTTCTAAGTTCATTATACGTATGTAATGATTGAATGTTTTTTTTCGTTGTCTCAATTAAATTTTCATATACTTCTTTCGGAACCATGTCGCCAAATAATGATTTTTCTAAAGCTGATGGATATTTTCGTAGCTTTGAGACAGTAACATTGTTTTTAATAGCTGCGGACAAAGTAGAAGCGATAGAATTCTTTAATTGAACGTATGGTTTGTAATAAGCTTTATAGGCTTCTTCACGTTTCTCACGATTCTCATCTTCTATTAGCTTTGAATACATTCCACGTGTTAAGTTTACTTTTTCTCCATCATCAGTAGTCACTTCACCAAAAATTATATCTGCATTATTTAACATGCCAAATGTATGCTGTGGGGAGGAGAGTGCTTCACCCATTTGTGATAAAATCTCTTCTTGGTCTTTATTCAAAACGTGTTTTTTATAACGGTATAGCTCAAATAAGTCTTCTTTATAATAGTGTAAGCCTTCTGTTTCTTCTATGTAAGAATGTAATGTGTTTTCATCTACACTAAGTAAGAATGGGGAAAAGAAAGATTTAGCCGCACTTACTTTCACGTGTAATTGTGATACTTTATCGACAAGGGATTGAGCGTCAGTATCGCGTGTATCAAGATCAGATTGTAATCGTGCATAAGCGAACATTAAAGATATTATGCTAGATATTTCTTCACTCTTTGTTAAATAAGCTAATAAACTATTGCCATCGTGAATATTTCCATTAAACTTGTGTAATTCATTCGTTAATACTTCAATTTTATGGAAATCGCTTTCCCAATCTTCAATTGTATGATAAATATCCGTTAAATCCCATTTTTCTTTATCAGCTACTTGTAGTCGATCTTTAAGTTCAGTCATAATCATTTCCTTTCTAAATATGTAGTTATATTCCTATATAACTATGAAATACAACAAATTGCAAAAAATCCCTGCTGGAAAATGAAAAGCCTTGCCGGAAATGGCGAGGCTTTAAAAGTTATAATGTAATGCCGAACGTTGAATGAAGGAGGTTTGTATATTGCTCTTTTGTAATTGTTTCTTTTGTTTTATTTCTATTTTTCGTTACTGTAAGGCTATCTTTTGTTAATGATGCGTGCCCGTCATGAGTAAGTTTTACAACAAGAGGTACTTTGTTAAATGGTGAACCTTCATGTTCAAAAATAATTTTTTGTGCTGCATTTGCTTTCGTTTCATCCACTTCTTCCAAGTAAAATGCATAACCTACTGTCCAATCATCAGTAGAAGATTGATCTAGAAACTCATTGCTTTTACGCATTTCTAAAATATAATTACCTTTTTCAGTCGTTTCTTTACGAATACGATAGTCGCCTGTTACAGAATGAACGATCTCACCAGAGAAAGGAACAGGGGAAAGGGGTAAATATGATCCGAAACCTACTTCAATTAAGTAAAGTTCATTATGATGTTGTAAAACAGTTGCGATATGCCCTGAATCTACAGCCCATATAGAATTTGCAGCGTTATAAACTGTTCCTGAAACGAGATGGACATCGAATTTAGAGTCTTTAAGGAAGTAATACATAGCCGGATTCAATTCATAACAAAGGCCGCCACGGTTGTTTATTAAAATTTTTTCTTTTAGATTTTCTTTTGATATTTCTTTAAAGTTGTTTTCGAGAATATTTAAGTTTTCAAAAGGGACAGTTTGTGCCATTGCGTACATAATGTTAGGTAAATCTTCAAATGAAACTTTGTGTTTTTCTTCTATATTTAATCTTGCAAAAAATTGTTTTTGAAAGTCGGTCATAGAAATCCCTCCGTTATGCTTTTATAGATAAATTGTAAACAATTTTGAATCCGATGTGAATTTTAAACTATATGGGGTACTTGTGGAATAGTTGAATTCATATTTTGAAAAATAATGTGAGAGATTAAAAGATTGTTACTTTACTAACTGTAGAACGAATATTATAATAACTTTAACAAATTATGCAAACGTTTTCTTGAAGGGGATGGTGTAAATATGTTGAAAAGGATTACGGTAGTCTGTTTATTGTTTATTTTGCTTTTTCCTAATATATATGAGGGAAATAAGGCAGAAGCAGCAACAGTGAACAATGGAACATTAATGCAGTATTTTGAGTGGTACGCTCCGAATGATGGGAATCATTGGAATCGTTTGCGTTCCGATGCTGAAAGTTTAGCTCATAAAGGAATCACATCTGTATGGATACCACCTGCATATAAAGGGACTTCGCAAAATGATGTAGGGTATGGGGCCTATGATTTATATGATTTAGGGGAGTTCAATCAAAAAGGAACGGTGCGGACGAAATATGGGACAAAAGCACAGTTGAAATCTGCAATTGACGCATTACATAAGCAAAACATCGACGTATACGGTGATGTAGTTATGAATCATAAAGGTGGGGCTGATTATACTGAAACCGTAACAGCTGTTGAGGTAGACCGTAACAATCGAAATATTGAAGTATCAGGTGATTATCAAATTAGTGCATGGACGGGGTTTAATTTTCCAGGGCGCGGAGATGCTTATTCTAATTTCAAATGGAAATGGTATCATTTTGACGGAACGGATTGGGATGAAGGAAGGAAATTAAATCGAATTTATAAATTTAGGGGTGTAGATAAAGCGTGGGATTGGGAAGTGTCTAGCGAAAATGGAAATTATGATTATTTGATGTATGCAGATCTTGATTTTGATCATCCTGATGTTGCGAATGAGATGAAAAATTGGGGAACATGGTATGCGAATGAATTAAATTTAGATGGCTTTCGTTTGGACGCTGTTAAACATATTGATCATGAATATTTACGCGATTGGGTAAATCATGCCAGACAGCAAACGGGGAAAGAAATGTTTACAGTAGCTGAATATTGGCAAAATGATGTTCAGGCTTTAAACAATTATTTAGCGAAAGTCAATTATAATCAATCTGTGTTTGATGCACCGCTTCATTACAATTTTCATTATGCTTCAACAGGAAATGGGAATTATGATATGAGAAATATTTTAAATGGAACAGTAATGAAAAATCACCCTGCACTCGCAGTTACTCTCGTTGAGAATCATGATTCTCAGCCTGGGCAGTCATTGGAATCTGTAGTAAGTCCGTGGTTTAAGCCGCTGGCATATGCATTTATTTTAACTCGTGCAGAAGGTTATCCTTCAGTTTTCTATGGTGATTACTATGGGACAAGCGGAAATAGTAGTTATGAAATTCCAGCGTTAAAAGATAAAATTGATCCAATTTTGACGGCACGAAAAAACTTTGCATATGGTACGCAGCGTGATTATTTAGACCATCCAGATGTGATTGGCTGGACAAGAGAAGGCGATGGTGTACATGCTAATTCTGGTTTAGCGACATTACTCTCGGACGGACCAGGAGGATCAAAGTGGATGGATGTTGGAAAGAATAACGCTGGGGAAGTATGGTACGATATTACGGGTAATCAAACAAATACTATAACAATTAATAAGGACGGATGGGGGCAGTTCCATGTAAGTGGAGGCTCAGTTTCCATATATGTTCAGCAGTAAATTTGTGATAAAAAAGAAGGGGCAGACTGAAATATAAGTTCTCCTCTTCTTTTTTACATTCTGCATAGTTATTAAAGTATGACACCTTTACTTCTTATAAAACATATAGTATGATGATTTCAATAAATTAGATTTCAATGAACATAAAATATAAATTAATGAGAGGTGCTTTTTGTGAGTGCGGTAGGTACTAAATAGGAAAAATTTAATGAAATAAATCGGATAAGACCAGGGGATTTTTATGTATATCATACCCCTAATTTTGTCATGGATTTATTTCGAAACCTATGAAGATACCTACAATACTTTATAAAGCGTGTAATAAGGGGATTGCCATCTGTTTTTTTATGGCTTATTTCCTCATATGTTATTACACTTGCCTTGTAAATGTAAAAGCTGCGGTATCCCCGCAGCTTTTTTGTATATGTTTTTAATGTATAAAAATGGTAATTGAATAATGTAGAATTCATTGGAATCTAATGAGTAGGTATCTTCATTGATGATAGAAATCAATCATAGTGAGGAGAAACAAAATGAATACGATGACTTTTGAAAAGTTACAATATAACGAATTAATGGAAATAGTGAAATCTTATTGTGTAAGTGGATTAGGTAAGGAATTATTAAATAAATTAGAGCCGAGTACGAGTATAAAAGTAGTGAGAAATCGCTTAAATGAAACGACAGAAGCACGAGCTATAGTAGATGCAGAAGGGCATGTGCCTTTCTTCGGAATTTCTAATATCGCTAGTACAATTCAAAAATTAGAAAAAGGGATGATTTTAGATCCAGCAGAGTTAGTGAGTGTTTCA
This sequence comes from Bacillus sp. MYb56, assembly GCF_002976445.1. Classification (NCBI taxonomy): domain Bacteria; kingdom Bacillati; phylum Bacillota; class Bacilli; order Caryophanales; family Bacillaceae; genus Bacillus; species Bacillus sp. MYb56. The sequence continues at coordinate 39,363 of NZ_PCOH01000005.1, read as the reverse complement.
GACTTTTTACGTGGATGTAGAAAGATTAAAAAATTTATGTTAGATAAAGAATTTTTTGCACCAGTATTAGCTTCCTATGCAAATTCGATGACTGAATTTAAAAGTATTGAAGAGGAAATTAACTTTTCAATTAAAGGAAATAGCATTGATGCAGCAGCTAGTAAAGAGTTAAAACGAATTCGAAATAACATTGATTCTGTAGATGGAAAAATAAAAGAACGTTTAACGAAGTTTTTAAATAGTAGTGTAAATAAGAAGTATATTCAGGAATTCTTTATTAGTAAAAAGGATGATCGCTATACGATTCCGATTAAATCTTCCTATAAAAATCAAGTTGCTGGAAGTATTGTTGAAGCTTCTGCAAAAGGTTCTACTGTATTTATAGAACCGCATACGGTTACAAAGCTAAATGCGGAACTCGCGGGTTTGAAAGCAGAAGAAGCGATGGAAGAATATCAAATTTTAGCGACTTTATCAGGAATGGTATTAGAAAATATTTATCATATAAAAATTAATATGGAATTGATTAGCCAATATGATATGGTATTTGCGAAAGCGAAGTTTAGTAAATCAATTGATGGAATAGAGCCGAAATTAAATGATCATGGCTACATTCATTTAATGAATTGTAAGCATCCGCTTTTAAGTGGAAAAGTAGTACCATTAAACTTTGAAATCGGTCAAGAATACCGTAGTTTAATTATTACTGGGCCGAACGCAGGCGGGAAAACAATTGTGCTAAAAACAATTGGATTGTTAACATTAGCGACAATGTCAGGCCTTCATATTGCTGGAGATAAAGAAACAGAAATTGCTATTTTCGAAAATGTGTTTGTAGATATAGGTGATAATCAAAGTATCGAAAATGCACTAAGTACATTTTCATCTCATATGAAAAATCTGTCTGAAATTATGAGGATGTCAAATAATAATACGTTACTACTATTTGACGAAATAGGAAGCGGCACAGAACCAAATGAAGGTGCGGCGCTTGCGATATCTATTTTAGAAGAGTTTTATCTATCGGGATGTATTACAATTGCGAGTACGCATTACGGTGAAATAAAACGATTTTCAGAAATGCACGGTGATTTTATGAACGCAGCAATGCAATTTAATAGTGAGACATTGGAGCCTCTTTATAAATTAGTGATCGGTAAATCTGGTGAAAGCAATGCACTTTGGATTGCAAATAAAATGAATGTAAAAGAACATGTACTGCAAAGAGCGAAAGCGTATATGGGAAATAAAGAATACGCTATAGAAAAAGTGAATGAAAGCAAAATTAGAAAACCGAAATTCGTGCAAGAAAAAAGAGAAAATGACTATGAATATAAAATCGGTGACCGTGTGAATTTATTGGATCATGATGATTTTGGTATCATCTATAAGGAAAAAGATAATTTCTATAATGTCGTTGTATATTATAACGGTGAATTCGTTGAAGTGAATGTAAAACGTATTACTTTAGAGGTAGCGGCGAAAGAATTATACCCAGAAGGATATGATTTAAATACACTATTTGTCGATTATAAAGAAAGAAAAATGCAGCATGATATTGAGCGCGGATCGAAAAAAGCGCTTCGTAAAATTGAAAAAGAAATAAGAAAGAACAGAGGGTAATATAGAATGGTAACGATTAGACAAGAACAAAAAAATGATTATAGTAAGACAGAAGAAGTTGTAAAACAAGCATTTTTAAATGAAGAATTTAGTGATAAAAAGGAACATGAACTTGTAAAACGTATTAGAGAATGTGACGCGTTTATTCCTGAATTATCAATCGTTGCAGTAGATGAGGAAATAGTCGGGCATATTATGTTATCAAAAATTACGATAGAACAGGATGGAACTTCTGTAGAATCATTAGCGCTCGCACCAGTTTCAGTTGCTAGGGGCCATCAGAAAAAAGGAATCGGCGGAAAACTAATCGCTTCTGCTTTAGAAAAGGCGGAAGAACTTGGATATGAATCTGTTGTGGTATTAGGGCATCCAGAGTACTATCCGAAATTCGGATTTAAGAAAGCAAGTGATTGGAATATAAAAGCACCATTTGAAGTGCCAGATGAAGTGTTTATGGTGATGGAATTAAGAGGGAGTGCTCTTGAAGGTGTAGAAGGAATTGTACAATATTCGAGTGCTTTTGCTGAGTAGGAGTATTGGTTAAGAAATGTAATCATAAAAGATGCTATCTTTTTGTAGGGATATACAGAAAGATAGCTTTTTTTATTAAGCAGATCTACTTACGTATATTTTGCTCAATGAATAATTGAGATGGTAAAATTGATATAGAAATGTAAAGGGAGAGAATAGAATGAAGAAGCGAGAAACAGATAGCAATGAGAATGTAGTTACGTTATATGTTACAAGACATGGAAAAACAATATTAAATACGAACCAGCGCGCGCAAGGTTGGGCAGATTCTCCGTTAGTAGAAAAAGGTGTGGAAGTTGCCTCTAATTTAGGAACAGGATTAAAAGATGTTCATTTTGCGAATGCGTACAGTAGTGATAGCGGCCGAGCGATTGAAACTGCTAATTTAGTATTAAAATATAGTGAGCAATCCACCTTAAAACTTGAGCAAAGGAAAAATTTACGAGAATTAAATTTTGGTATTTTTGAAGGTGAAAAACTTGAAAATATGTGGGATGTGGTTGGAAAAGTTGCGGGCGTTGCATCACCAGAAGAACTCATGAAGTTTTCTATTCAAGAAGTGATTAATCTTATTAGAGCAGCAGATCCTACGAAACAGGCGGAAGATTGGGAATTATTTTCTACTCGCATAAAAACAGAGATTGATAAAATTAGTGAAGAAGCTGCTAAAAATGGAGGTGGCAACGTTCTAGTTGTCGTTCATGGGCTTTTGATTACTGCATTAATTGAAATGTTAGACAGTACCAAAACAAAACTTGGAGTGGAAAATGCTAGTGTGACGAAAATTGCATATCAAGATGGGAAGTACACAGTCGAATCAGTTGGGGATATGAGTTATGTTGCAAAAGGGAAAGAAAGTGTGGAAATATAAAGGTAAGAAAAGGAAGATAGAGAAATCTAGCTTCCTTTTTATTTTTCAGTATATCATTCATTAATTTTAAACGGAATATTCTGTTTAAAACTAACTATGAAAATTATTGTAATGGTATAATTACAGAGTAGGAACAACAAATTAGTTTGCAGTGTATTGGAGGGACATTAGTCTAGCCTTACATTTCATCTCGGAATCTAAAGTAAGTATACGAGAAATAAAACAAAGTAAGGAATGTGTGAATATGGATCGAATATATTTTGTGGACAACCCGTGGCCTAATGGTCATCGAATTGTTAATTTTAAGTGGAGTGCACATTTTAAATATGCAGAGGAAGAAGAGTTAAATGGTATGGCTGGTTTGTATTTTGATTTGCATTTAGAGACCGCGGATTATGATGAGGAAGATTTGGATGAAGAAGATGAAGAGAATGAGGAAGAAGATGATTGGCACGCTAAGATTGTATGGAACAACTTCCATAGATGCACTTTGTCATCAGAAGAATGGGATTTTAAAGGGTTTCGTGTAGGAAGTGATGAGGCGCCTTTTAATTTGGATATGCTAAACGGGAAGAGATTTGCAATTGATTTTTTATCGGAAGATGAGCAGAAGGACTTAGATTTAGAGTTAACTGCATTTGACGTTTATTTACTTGGACATGATGCGTCAGCCTTTCATAATATTAAGTTTACTAGATTAGAAGGGCAGACATATCAAATTGAATGGAAAGGGAAATTGGCACTAGCGTATATTGGTGATTATGAATTTAAATATGATTTTCATACACTAATTTCCTCAACATCATTTAGTGGAATTAATATTCCTAATGACATAAATGATCATTAGGCGTATGTTTTGCTAAAAAGATTTGTTAGTAATCCAGTATTGTTTGAATTGCAACATGATAATGGGGATAGACGATTTGTAATTAAATAAAAATATATTGTTGCATTTTTGAAATATATGAGTAAAAGGCTACCGTATTCGACATAGCTAATAACTTCGGTGCCGGAAAACTTAAAGAAAATGATACATAGTATGTGATTTATGTTCAGTTCTAAGGAGAAAAGAATATTAACAATTATATGGAGAAGTGATTATGTTGATTAAATTCGTTCATTTGTTATTTGGAAAACCGTGTGAAAAAGGTGATTCGTTCCAAACTAAGTTTCCACGGTTTATTTATTGGAGTGCAGTTGTATTTTATTTTTTTGGAATGCTATTATTTGGGATTTTTTCTTTTATTGATACTGTATTTATTGGATCGTTGATATCGGGAGGTTTGTTTTTTCCTTTAATATTTAGATTCATTTATTTTATAAACTTAAAAATGAGGGGCCTAGAAAGAGAAGTATAGACAGAAAAAATATAAATAACAGGGTAATTGAAAAGAAGCGAAATTGAACATTAATAATATTTAAAAAGGAAGCAATGGAATATATTCTAGCTTCCTTTTTAAATGGGAACGATTAAGGGATTAATAAAATCTTCCCTGTACTTTTTCTGCTCTCTAATAATTCATGAGCACGGGCACCGTCTCGTAAAGAGAATGTAGTAGGACTTGCGATCTTTAATTTTTCGGCCGTAATCCATTCGAATAATTGAGAGGAGCGTTCTTTTCTCTCTTCATAAGATGTAAGCACGTTCCAAAGGTCTCCACCTGTTAAAGTCTTTGAAGTATCCATAAGCATACGTGGATCTACAGGTATAGGATTACCGCCGGCCATTCCGTAAAATACGACAGTACCGCCAATTTTAGTAGCGTTAAAACTTTCCACGAGTGTAGAACCTACTGATTCATACACAACATTTACTCCGGCACCATTAGTCACCTCAAGTACTTTCGTATGCCATGCTTCAGTATATAAAAATACGTGATCAGCACCAGCTAACGTAGCTACTTGTGCTTTTTCTTTTGATGATGTAAGACCGATTACTGTTCCGCCCAGTAGTTTAATCATTTGAACGAGAAGTTGACCAACGCCACCAGCTGCAGCGTGTACTAAAGCTATATCGCCTTGTTTTATTTGATAGCTATCTTTCGTTAAATAATGTGCTGTTAGACCTTGCAATAAGACAGAAGCGGCTGTTTCAAAAGAAATAGAGTCTGGAAGTGTAATTGCTTTTTCAGATGGAACGGCAACTAATTTTGCATTTGAGAATGGAACGTCAGCAAATGCAATGTGGTCTCCGGGATTGATAGTAGTAACGTTAGCTCCTACTTTTTCAACAATACCAGCGCCTTCATAACCTAATATATAAGGCGGGTTACCAGCGAGATGATAATCGCCGCGGCGTCTATAAATATCAGCGAAATTTAAACCGATTGCTTGCATGCGAACAAGAATTTCATTTGGATGTATGATTGGATCAGGTATTTCTTTATATTGTAGTACATCAGCGTCTCCGAATGCTTCGAAACAAAGTGCTTTCATATGGAATACCTCCATTTATATTGTTTGTCGATGTTCTTTATCATACAATACAAATATCAATAGGCAAAGAGGATTATTTCGATAAAATCAATCGGAAATATCGATTGAAAAGAGGGATGATAAATGGAGATAAAACAATTAATTACATTTAAAGTAGCTGCAGAGACTTTGAACTTTACACAAACTGCGAAGAAATTAAACTTTGCACAATCGAGCGTAACGGCGCAAATTAAAACGTTAGAGGCTGAGCTCGGTACGCCATTATTTGAAAGATTAGGAAAACGTCTTTTCTTAACTGAAGCAGGCAGGAAGTTTCAACTATATGCTGATAAGATGATTGCACTCAGTAACGAAGCGAAAATGGCTGTGAAAGATGATGAGGAAATAGCGGGTACGTTAATAATCGGTGCACAAGAAAGTCAATGTACATATAGGCTTCCATCTATATTAAAGAAATTTAAAGCACAATTTCCCCAAATAAAGCTTATATTTAAACCTGCACATTCCAATAAAGATGCGAAGGAACAATTGATGGAGGGGAAAGTAGATCTTGTATTTATTTTGGACGAATGTAAAACAGAGGATGTTTTACATGTGGAGCCACTTATGAAAGAAGAATTAAAAGTAGTAGCTGCTCCTACGCATCGTTTACTTGAACAACCTTCCGTTTCTACAAAAGATTTAGAAAGCGAAACACTTTTACTAACAGAACTAGGTTGCTCGTATCGGACTTTATTTGAAGAGTTATTCCGTGCGGAAGATGTATACCCAGCAAATAAGATTGAATTTGTTAGTGTCGAGGCAATTAAACAATGCGTTATTGCAGATTTAGGTATAGCAGTTTTGCCAGCAATAGTAGTAGAAAAAGATATACGAGAGGGAACGATAAAGGAATTAGTCTTAAAGAATACAATTACTCCGATCTATACGCAAATTGCTTGGCATAAAGATAAATGGATGACAGCGCCACTGCAGCAATTTATTGAGGTGACGAGGGAGTCTTTTGCAAGGAATTAAGTGGAGAAATATTTGTTTTATATGTAAGAAAAAATGGCACTTTTGTATAGAGAGAACCGATACTTGGATGAAACAAGTATCGGTTCTTTATAGCATATTTTTATAATCATTTTTAAGTATTGCCATAATAATTTCATCCGAGTACGTATCATTATAAAATAAGGATTGACGTAAGGTTCCTTCTTTTACAAACCCAACCTTTTCATAAGCTCTAATTCCACGTAAATTATGGCTAAATACTTCTAACTGTAAACGATTGAATGTGAGTTGTTCAAAAACAAATCTTAAAACTATTTTCATAGCTTCAGTTCCGTAGCCTTTCCCTGTTAATGAAATAGAAAGCATAGATATTCTGAATCCAGCTCTTTGGTTCTCCTCATCGATATCTAAAATCGATAACTCTCCAATCATTTCGTCAGTGCTGTTTAAACAAATAGCGAAATCATAGCGATTTGAATCATTATTTATATTATCTATATGTGCTTTAATTTGCTCCAATGAAAAAGTAGGCTTGGTTCCAGTCATATATCTTATTTCTTCATCCATTGTACTTTCTAATATAATGGGCGCATCTAGCTCGCAAAGGGGCCTTAAATAAATTCTTTCACTCTCTAATCTCATTATAAATTTCTCCTTAAGGTTGGTGATAGAGTATATAAATATTTTTGATATACATTGAAGAAGAGTTTTATTTTGTGTATCGTTTGAAAAGTATGTATCTTACTTTGATGTTACATGAATTTTATAATGGTATGGTATACCTAAAACAAATAATAAAAGTTTTATACACAACAAAATGTATCAACAATTTTTTTGATAATACTATTATTATTGCTTTTCATTCCACTTTTAAATGAACATGAATTTTTTATAAATATTTTTAGTGGAAAATAAGCCTTTCCCACTAATTTGCACCGTAGTTAAACAAGAATTAAATAACGTTATTGTCACTTTACAAGAGCATGTTTTGATTGGTTCTCAAAACATGCTCCTTCATTTTGTTTGTTTATCCCGTATTAACGGATAGTGAGACTCCAACTTCGAACCTTGACCGAAGCAAAGTAGGTAGGAGTCGGCTTATCCAGAAAAGCCTGATAGAGTAGGGAGGTTCCTTTAATGTTTTGGAATAATTTAGCATAAGTGATTTTCATATCTCTAAATTTATGCTCTAATTAAAATAAAGGAGGCAAGTAAATGGGGAATGAGATTAAACGATATGTAATACGAACTTTTATATTTACATGGATACTATGGGGGCTATTAATTAGCTTAATAAAATTAAACATTACGACATTTGGTACACCGCTAGCGATGATATTATTTGTTTTCGGGGGAATCATGCCGGCAATCGTTGCAATTAGTTTAAAGAAAAAATATGGATCAAAAGAAGAGTTCAGAGTGTTTATTAAAAATATTGTTAATCCTAGGCATCACTTTGTATGGTATGTTCTAATCGTTGTTCTAGCTTTTATTAGCTGTTATCTTCCAACGATATTTGGTGGAGCAACGATGCAAAAACCATTATACGTGGCATTACTTAGTTTTCCAACAATGATCGTTGGTGGTGGTCTTGAAGAAATTGGATGGAGAGGATTTTTACAACCTGCCCTTCAGAAAAAAAATTCGGCATTTTTTAGTACGGTTATTGTGAGTGTTATATGGGCTATTTGGCACTGGCCGTTATGGTTTATTCCAGGCACAAATCAAACTCAAAGGGATTTTATAGCCTTTATAATTACGACAATTGCCGTATCTTTCTTATTAACTACAATTTTTAACGCAACTAAAAGTATTTTTATGTGTCTAATTTTTCATGCGCTTCTTAATTCTTTTTGGAGTGTGTACGTGCCAAATGATAAAGTGTTACCAGCATTTTCAACTTTTATTTTCGGAATTTTCGTATTTATCGTGTATAAAGTCATAATAAAAAGAAAGAACCTCTTATTGATTAGGTAACTGAAATAATAAAAGGAAACATATTAATATATTTTTTATGGATATGAAACTAATTAATAAGAACACGACACAAACATAATTAAAATATAATACAAGTTTGTGCCGTAAAAAAATTTGCAAAACTATAAACAATATCAAAAAGAATGAAGAGCCTTTCCGTATACATAAACAATGCTAACGACAGTTATAGTAATTCATTTGTTAGAACAATTGAATTAACTAAGGTCTGTGTCAGGAGGAGTATATCCAAGGTGACGAGTCATTGATACAATTTGGCCTTTATGATGAAATTCATGTGTCTCCGTATGAGTTAAAAGCCATAGTGGAGTTGTGCTCCAAGGTTCTTTTTGCCATTTCACTTCATTTGCTATATTTTCGAGCCACCGGTCATTGTATTCATCTAAAAAGCGTTGTACAGTCTCATCTACTATCTTAAATCTAGCACGGACTTTTGTGACATCTGCATGTTCAATTTCATAATCGCTAGCAAATGAGAAATCTGCTCGTTTTTGGTTAAATGCGAATGTTCCAAGCCAGTATCGATAGCAATCGGCTACATGAATATGCGTCTTCATAATGCTACCGCTTCCGAAATTAGGAACCGTACTGTGCAATTTTTCTTGTGGAATTTCTTCCAAAAATGTAAATAGATTTTCCCTTGTAGAACTAATAAGATTATATTGTTGTTTTAAAACATCTAACATGTAATTACACTCCTCTTTTGTTTACTGTAATATTTGTGCAGTAAGTATTTCTATATATATGAGGAGTGGTCCTTTTTTATTGTTTTCAGTAAGCATATTAGATGTATTTTTTAATTGTTTCTGATAGATTAAACAAGGTGAAACTCTAATAAGTTTAACATCCTTAGTTCATAATAAATTGTACATAAAAAAGGAGACGATAAAATGAATAGAATAATTGGTTTAAAACAATTTGAAATAACGCGTGGGGCATTACTTCAATTTATGGAAACGTTAGATGACAAAACTGCGGATACGCAGCCGGAGGGCTTTAACAATACAATTCGCTGGCATATCGGTCATGTGTTAACGGCAGCAGAAGTTTTCATGTTTGGAAAAGAATTTAAACAATTACCAACTGAATATCCAGGTATGTTTGGATATGGTTCAAGACCATCTAAATGGAAAACAGAAGGGCCATCATTAGAAGTGTTAACGGTTCAATTAAAAGAACAAGCGAAGCGCATTCAAGAAATTCCAGCAGAAGCATTTGAAAATAAACTTCCAGAGCCATTTTTAGGGTTGGAAACAGTTGGAGAGCTTTACGGTATGATGCTTTATCATGAAGCAGACCATATTGGGCAAATGAAGGCGATGGAACGTATTATTAAGGCTCTTTAGTTTTGGGTAAAGTTAAATAATATATAGACAAAAAAGGGTAGATAATTTATTATCTATCCTTTTTTGTTGTTGAACTTCTTGAAGGATTAAGGATTATGAACGCTAATCATCGTGATGCTGATGAAGAAGGAAAGAAAACCAACCAACCAATTAGGATAAAGAAACATCCTAAATTTTATGGTAGTTATTATTTTTTTTGTATTACTTAATAGAAAAATATTGAAAATAATACAGAAGAAAGTATAAGGTTGCAAAATCTGTATGAAATAGGGTATTCCTAAATATGGAATATACGTATAATAAAAGAGAGGAACTAGAAAATGGGGGAATACTATGATTACATTGGAACAAAAGTTGGAGCAATACACACATACATATGCACAGTTAAAGGGAGAACTAAAATGGAAAACGAGTGATTCTCGAACAGGTATGATGATTGCTGCTATGTATGCAGGTAGTGATAAACTGTTTGATCTCGGACGTTTTTTAGAAATTAGTAGTTATATTAAGAATCAGGTAGGGATGTTTTCATACTTAAAGTCTTATCATCGCTTTGTGGTGTCCGCAACATTAGATATTCATTTTACAGATTACAAGGAAGCTTTTCAGAGATTTTTAGATTTATATGAACAATTGGTCGCTGGTGGCTTTAGCCGGAGTATATTTACTTATCTCGCAGCAGCTGTGCTTTTAACAGAAGAAAATGAACAGCATGGCACGCACATTCAGCGTTCGATGCAAGTATATAAACGGATGAAAGAGGATCATCTTTTTCTTACAGGTACAAATGATTATCCACTCGCGGTTTTACTAGCAGGACAATCAGAGAATGTAGAAACACTTATGGACCGAGTAGAACGTCTTTATCAGAAACTAGCGAAAGCTGGTTTGCGTAAAGGGAATGATCTTCAGTTTTTAAGTCATATCCTCTCACTAAAGAAGGATGTCCGTGAAGAAATGTTAGTTGCAACATGTACAAACATATGGAATTTGTTAAAACAAGAAAAGATAAAAGTGAAACAGATGCATTATCCAGCTATCGGGCTACTAGCGTTACTTGAGGATGGAGAAAAAGAGATTCATTCTATTCGAGCATTCATTGAAAAATTGCAGGGGGAGAAATTATTCCGTTGGCATACAGATACGAATATTCTTATTGCTATTCAACTGTTCGTAAGTCAGAAAGGTGAGGAAAGTAAAGCTACCAACACAGGTTTACAAACAATGATAGAAGTCCTCATACAAGCACAACAGGCAGCTATGATAGCAACGATTGCCGCTTCATCTGCAGCAACCTCTTCTGCTAGTACTAGTTCATAATGTGCAACTGCTTATGCTCTCGTAAATTATGATGAACCTATAATGCCTTTGATGAGGACGGTTTAAAAAATATTATTAAAAAAGGCCTATCACTCTCTAATGAGTGATGGGCTAACTGTTTTTAAACTGTTTTTACATAATCGGCATTATCTTTTCGACTGCTTCAAATGTTTGAGTTGTGTAACAATCATAATGCTAATAACAACGAGTAAAAACCATGAGCTAATTTTGCTTAAGTGAACGAGGCTCCATGTTTCCCGTTGATTTGGATATTGCCATGCTCCGAAGAAGGTAGCGATGTTTTCTGCAATCCAAATAAAGAATCCGATAAGGAAAAATGAGAGTACGAGTGGCATTTTATATGTAACGCCTCGTAATGAAAATTCCACAAATGTGCGAAAGAAAACAATGAATAAAATTAAAGTTAATACCCATCTAAAGTCATATAGAAAATGATGTGTAAAAAAATTAAAGTAAATCATTGCTCCTAGAGGTATTGCAAAAGTAGCTTTCGGCCAATGATGCATTTGTAAATGCAATCTTCTCCACGCTTGGCATATGTAACTTGCGACACTCGCATACATAAAACCGCTGTAAAGCGGAACTCCGAAAACTTTTGAATACGCCTCTTCAGGATAACTCCATGAACCGAAATGTACTTTATATATTTCTAGTAAAAGGCCGATGAGGTGGAAGACAGTAATTACTTTTAGTTCGTCTTTCGTTTCAAGACCAGTCTTGTACATAATCCACTGCATAAGAAGGCATACGATGAGTATGAAATCATATCGGTACAGCCCTGGAATCGAAATGATTTTTGAAAGAGCAAGTGTTAAAAAAATAACGACAGGGAACAAACAGGATAATGCTTGTTCATAAGTAAAATAGAGTAGTTGTTTTACATAAAACATGTTTTCACCTTCAGGATTATTATTTGAAAAATCAAAATAATAACTTAGTATACTACAAATTCGAAAATAAAACAGTACTTCATTTTGCATGTATTTGGAAGTTTTAGAAGGGAATTGTAATAAGTATTTTGATAGTTTAACAAAGTAAAAAAATAGTTTGCTATTTTAAAAAAAATGGGGATATAATATCTAAATGAAAATGATAATCATTATCAATAATGATTATAAATAAAAAATAATTATAAAAAAGAACTGAATATAAAGGATGAAATGAAACATGTTACATAAGTCTACTGTACATGCTGGCAATAATCGCTGGATACATATTAAGTTCATATGTTTCATGAGCTTAACAATTATATGTTTAATTGGAGCTATATTTTTAGCCGTTGCATTTGGTGCAAAGGATATCCATTTGCAAACTGTGTGGGCAGCGGTTTTTGATTATAATCCGAAATTAACACAGCATCAAATTATTTATGAATTAAGGCTCCCAAGGGTAATTGGCGCAGCAGTTGTAGGAGCTGCTTTTGCAGTCGCTGGAGCTGTTATGCAAGGGGTAACACGAAATCCTTTAGCTGATGCAGGTGTACTCGGAATAAATGCAGGTGCGATGTTTGTAGTAGCACTTAGTTTTGCTTTTTTCCCGCATATGCCGTATTCCTATTTAATGATTGTCTCCTTTATTGGAGCAGTTTTAAGTACAGTACTCATTTTTATTATTGGATCAGCAACATCAGGCGGGCTAACGCCGATGAGGTTAACGATTGCAGGGGCAGTTATGGCCGCCCTTTTACATTCGTTAAGTTCAGGTGTCGCGATTTATTATGACTTAAGCAAAGATTTAGCGTTTTGGTATGCTGGTGGTGTTGCGGGGGTTAAGTGGGAACACTTGAAATTTTTAGTGCCTATTATTCTCATAACAATTGTTTTTGCGACAGTGCTAGGGCGATCTATTTCCCTCATATCAATGGGGGATGACGTTGCTACGAATTTAGGTGTAAAAACGAGCCGAACGAGAATACTTGGGATGATTATAGTAGTCATTCTTGCAGGTGTGTCTGTTTCAGCTGTTGGTTCCATTGGATTTGTAGGACTTGTCATTCCGCACATCGCTAGAAAATTAGTAGGTGTTAATTATCGGCTTAGTATTCCTATGTCAGCATTATTAGGAGCTATGTTATTAGTTTTAGCTGATTTAGGGGCAAGAACAGTAAATCCTCCTAAAGAACTTGCGATAGGGATTATGGTAGCTCTTGTTGGAGTGCCGTTCTTCCTCTATATAGCACGTAAAGTTGGGAGTGAGCTATAAGTGAAGAATCTTTTTAACAAGGATAAAAAGAGGGCTATTACTGTAACTACAATTTTCGGATGTATAAGTATTGCTGTAGTTTTGATTAGCTTAAATACAGGTACACTGAGTATTGCACCATTCAAAGTAATTCAAACGCTTTTTGGCTATGGTGATTTTGAGAGTGCAACCGTGCTATACGATTATCGTATGCCAAGAATTATAATTACAATGTTAGCAGGTATTGGCCTTGGGGTTTCCGGTGCGATTTTGCAAGGATTATTTCGGAATGCTCTCGCAGATCCTGGTATTCTTGGATTACACTCGGGTGCATCTTTCGGGCTTATTGTATTTGTTACTTTCTTTCATTCTATTAACGAGAGTGCATCGATTTTAATACCGTTATTTACATTTGGCGGAGGAGTGTTAGCTGCATTTCTTATTGTTTTGCTTGCGAGTGATCGGTCGAAAGGTTTACTTCCCATTAGACTTATTCTTGTTGGTATTGCAGTTTCAGCTGGTTTTAGTGCACTTTCGTTATTTTTCTCGCTCAAGTTAAATGATGAGACGTATACATTCGCTTCTAGGTGGTTAGTTGGTAACGTGTGGGGAAGAGATTGGATTCATGTCCTAGCGTTATTACCTTGGATTTTGATACTAACTCCGTACGCATGGCTGAAATCCAAAACGTTAAATGCACTGTCACTAGGTGATAGTGTAGCAGCAGGACTTGGTGTATCTGTTCAAAAAGAACGGTTACTGCTTTTAGCTACAGCGGTAGGATTGTCTTGTGCAAGTGTATCAATGGCAGGGGGAATTGGCTTTATCGGCTTAGTTTCTCCGCATATCGCAAGAAAGTTAGTAGGTAGTACATATCAACATTTCCTTCCGTTAGCTGGCATAATTGGAATGATTATTTTAGTACTCGCGGATACGATAGGGCGATCTTTATTTGAGCCAAACTCTATTCCAGCTGGCGTAGTAGTAGCGGCTTTAGGTGCGCCATGTTTTCTTTATTTACTTACAAAAACAAAATAAATACTTCAAAGAGGAGAACATATGAAAAAGAAACTTACTATTTTATTTAGCATTATGTTTATTTTAGTATTATCAGCATGTGGTCAAACGAAATCTAGTGAAGAGGCAACTAAAAAAACTGAAAAAAGTAATGATCCAAAAATTGCTTCTATGTCTATTCATTTAACGAATAACTTACTTGCATTAGGAATTACACCGGTAGGTTCTGTAATTGGTGGAGATTTAAAAGATTTCTTACCTCACGTGAAAGAACAGTTGAAAGATACGAAGAAACTGGGCGTTGTAACAAATCCGAATATGGAAGCATTACTACAATTAAAACCATCTGAAATTTATGTGGATGAAAAATATGCTGGCAAAGATTTAGCGAAATACGAAAAAATTGCAAAAACACATACTTTTAATTTAGATGAAGGTACGTGGAGAGATCATTTAAAAGAAGTAGGTAAACTTGTAAACCGTGAGAAAGAAGCAGATAAATATATTCAAGACTATGAAGAACAATCAAAACGAGTAAAAAGTTTAATAGATAAAGAGTTAGGTAATAACGAAAAAGTAATGGCAATTCGCGTTACTGCAAAAGAATTACGTGTATTTAGTACGAAAAGACCGATGGGACCAATTCTATTCCAAGACTTAGGATTACAACCTGCAAATGGTGTAGAGAAAATTGATGGAAACCGTCCTTTCGAAGTAATTTCACAAGAAGTATTACCTGACTTTGATGCGGATGCTATTTTCGTTGTCGTAAACAGAGACGATAAAGCAAAAGCAGCATTTAAACAACTGCAAGAAACACCAATTTGGAAAGACTTAAAAGCTGTTAAAGGTAAGCACGTATACATTATTAATGATCAACCATGGCTTGACTATTCTGCTTTAGGTAACAAAATGGCAATGGATGAAGCAGAGAAAATGTTTACGAAATAATACAGTTTTGCTATTAGGAAAGGCCCTCTAAATTTGGAGGGTCTTTTTATTGTTGTTATTGTTAGAATAAATGAAAAATTATACAATGAAGTTAATTCAATGCAAGGGAGATGTGCCAATGTCAGCGCTTATTGTAAGTATCCCGTTAAAAAAACAGTTTATGGAACAAGGGGATAAAGTGAAACTTTAATCAGTGGGGGTTTTGTTCATCCCCCACTGATTATTAGCCTTCACCAATCGGGCGTTTACGGGCAGTTGATCTCCCACCTAACTTCTTCGCTCCAGCTGAATTTTGAGGTGGGAGTCTTACTGCCCGTTAATGCGGGATAAATAGGCTAGAATTATTGTCCCCGCTATTTAAAAAAGGGGGAGTTTTAGATGACGATGAATCTTTTTCAAAATAAAACTATTAAGTTATCAGCTATTAGAGAAGCAGATGCTGAAGTAATGGCTATGTGGCAAGAGGATAGTGAGTACTTAAGAAATGTAGATACAGACTTGGCATTCCCGCAATCGTTACATGAAATAGCGAGTGATGGGCTATTAAAGGGACGGAGATCGAATAGTGTTTCTTTCATGTTAAGAACAGTTCAAGATGATCGCTTAATTGGTTTTGTTGCAATTCACGGCATAGAGTGGAATAACAGAACAGGTCTATTAGCAATTGGTATAGGAGAGGCAAATGATAGAGGAAAAGGGTTTGGGAGAGAAGCAGTGCATCTTATTTTAAAGTATGCGTTCTATGAAATGAATCTACACCGCGTCGGTCTCGATGTTATTTCTTATAATAAAGCAGCCATTGTACTGTATAAAAAGATGGGATTTCAGATGGAAGGATGTATGAGGGAAGCAGTTCAAAGAGATGGAAAGTGTTTTGATCGTATGATTATGGGGATATTGCGTGATGAATGGATAGAGCTGCAAAACTAGCAAAAACATACAGAATAATTGTGTAGTGTAGAGTGAAAAGTTGTAATATTTGGGTAATGATGAGCGGAGGAGTGTACTAATGGAAGGTTTATCTTCATTAAGAGAGTGTTTATATCAGCTAGAGGAACGATTACTTAAACCAGGGGTTCGCACATCTCAAAAGGAGCTTAAAAAGATACTTGCCGCTGATTTTTTTGAGTTTGGGAGTTCTGGTAAAGTTTTATATAAAAATGAGGATATCGATAAAAATGGAATTGGTGTGGTAAAAATGACTTTGAGTGATTTTGAAGTACATCCATTATCCAAAGATGTAGCATTAACTACTTATCAAATATTCAATGAAATGAATAATCAACACTCGTTACGTAGTTCGATATGGAAATTTAGAGAAGGAAGATGGCAAATGTATTTTCATCAAGGTACACCTGCTAAATTTTAGTGAAGCTTTTTGTATGAAAAAGAAACTATAAAGAATAGAATTGTTGAATATATTAGTCCTATATATATATAAAGAACTAATGAAAGTTGTCTTTCTAAAATATCTAAATTTGTTCTTAAAAGGGTCTTGTTAATAAAGATACATTCCATATTATATATGTAGTATGCAGGAGATATAACGATAATTGGCGAAATTTTACAGTGAACTGATTGAATTTATAAGGAGTTATGCGAGATGAACTTAGAAAAAAGTAAGCCAGTAAATGAAGAGGTCGCTGAATTAAAAGAACTAATTAAAGAATTACATGGAAGTGTACATCAACTTCAAAGTGAAGTGCAGCAACTAAGGCACGAAAGGCCGGTTGTTGAAGTGAGGAAAGGTGTTCAATTATCACCAGCAATCATCGGACAAATTGGTGGTATGATTTTAGGTGGATTGGCAATTATAGGTATATTTTGGTGATGAAAAAAGGTTTGTAGCATAGTGCTGCAAACCTTTTTTATTTGACGACATAATTTCATGCAATACAACTTCTACATTAAATAACGTAAATAAATGTAAGCATGTGATAACAATAGCGCAATGATCGTTAAGGGGAAACCGATTTTTAAGAAGTCCATATAAGAGAACCCATGTCCTTCACGTTTTGCAATACCAGCAACGACTACGTTTGCTGATGCTCCAATTAATGTTCCGTTGCCTCCTAGGCAAGCTCCAAGTGATAACGCCCACCATAGTACTTCAATTTGCGGAGAATCGACAGATAGTCCGAGTCCTGTAGCTAAATCTTGAATAAGTGGAATCATCGTTGCGACAAATGGGATGTTATCAATTGTCGCAGATGCGATGCCAGATACCCATAAGATAAGTATAGCAGCGAAACCGATATCGCCATTTGTTACGTCGAGTACTTCTTTTGCGAGTGAAGAAATAAGTCCGATATCAATTAATCCGCCAACGAGAACGAATAGTCCAGCGAAGAAGAAAATTGTTACCCATTCAACGTGGGCAAATACATCTTCAATATCATGTTCTTTCACACCGATTAACATAAGAAGTGTAGCACCTGTCATCGCAATAACGGCAGCGTCTACATGAATAATAGAATGAAGTACAAAGCCTAAAATAGTTAGTCCTAAAATCGTAATGGATTTTAAAAGGAGGCTCTGATCTTTAATATAATCTTTTTCATTTAATGCCATTAGCTTTTCGATTTGCTCAGGCGTTGTTTTTAGTTTGTTGCGATACATGAAGTAAATAATGCCAAGTGTAACGATAGAAATAATGATTACGATTGGAGCTAAGTTTAGTAAAAAGGCATTAAAGTCTAAATGCTTATTAGCTGATCCAATCATAATGTTCGGCGGGTCACCAATTAATGTTGCTGTTCCGCCTATATTTGAAAATAGTACTTCTGAAATTAAATAAGGAACAGGATTTACTTTTAAAATACGTGTAATGGATAGTGTAACAGGTACGATTAATAATACGGTTGTTACGTTGTCCAAAAATGCAGAACCGACAGCAGTTAATAGGGATAGTAATAATAAAATGCGGATTGGTTTTCCGCCAGCTGCTTTTGCTGCTTTTATGGCTACAAATTCAAATACGCCTGATTGACTCGTAATATGTACGAGAATCATCATCCCAATTAAAAGGGTAATCGTTTCCCATTGAATATGCGATGTGAAAGCAGTATGTAAATCTACAATTCCAAAAATAATCATAATAGCAGCACCGAATAGTGCGATTACAGCACGATTCAATTTCTCAGAAATAATAAAACCGTACGTGACTAAAAATACGGCAATTGTAAAATAATATTGCCAATTTGCTACTTCATGTGCTGATTGTTCCAATCATGTCACCTTCTTTAAAGTATGTATTCAATTGTCGAAATGTATCTCGCTGTATTAATACGGGATAAAATATATTGTAGCAAATTCAAAAAAGAAAGAAAACTATTTAACAAAGTGAAGGAAAAAATGCGATTTTTACATATCATATAAAGTGAAACTTTAATCAGTGGGGGTTTTTGTTCATCCCCCACTGATTATTAGCCCTCACCAATCGGGCATTTACGGATAGTTGATTTCCCACCTAGCTGACGTGTGTTCGCTGGATTTTGGGGTGGGAATCTTACTATCCGTTAATGCGGGATAAAAAATATAAAAAACACAGTGCAAATTATTAGGAAAAGTGGGCGTTGTCCTCTAATATAGAGATAGCAATTTACATTATTTTTGCGTAAAATGGTTTAAAGAGGTGAATTCCGATGGAAATAGTAAAAGATAGTTCTCTTATTCAAAATGAAATTGAACGTTTTGTAAATAAAGATGTATATATTCATTTAGAAACGACGAATGGAGCGTATGCGTCACACTTTAATGAAAAGATGATGACAGTAGGAGCATTCATTCGAAATGCAATTATTCGCTTTGAGCGTGGGAAAATAACTGGAACAAACCCATACCGAGTTGGTTTGAAAATGGATCATGGCTGGGTATATGCAGAAGGCATTACGCACTGGGAAGTAGACGATAAAGAGCGTTTATTACTAGCAGGGCATGATAACCAAGGCCGCTTAGCGGTAGCGCTTGAGCTAAGCTTAACGCCATTTAAGTAAGAAGGAGGGAAACTTATGGAGAGACATGTACTTGTTGTATTTCCGCATCCAGATGATGAAGCATTTGCTGCGGGAGGAACAATTCGCTTATTAACAGATCAAGGAGTACCTGTAACGTACGCATGTGGTACTCTTGGACAAATGGGACGTAACATGGGGAAAAACGTATTCGCTAACCGTGAAACGATTCCAAATATACGTGAAAAAGAATTAAAAGATGCATGTGAAGCGATGGGGATTCAAGATTTAAGAATGCTCGGTTTCCATGATAAAACGTTAGAATTTGAAGATGTTGATTTTGTTGCCGATAAAATCGAAGCGATTATTCAAGAAGTAAATCCATCTCGAATTATTACATTTTATCCAGAACACGGCGTACATCCGGATCATGATGCATTTGGCCGCGCTGTAGTTCGCGCTGTATCACGTATGCCTAAAGAAGAACGTCCAGCCATTCATGCGGTTGCGATTACGAGAAATCGCGAAGCAGTACTCGGTGAACCGGATGTTGTAAATAATATTAGTGAAGTATTTGAACATAAATTAGCTGCACTAGGCGCGCATCGTTCACAAACGGAAGCGATGCTAGAAGAAACGCATGCAAAAATAAAAAACAAAGACGCAGCAACATTAAAATGGCTGCAACTTGAACAGTTTTGGACTTATAAATGGGAGTAGGCTAGAAGGGTACCTTCTAGTAGCTCTTACATAGAAAAAGCGCCGTCACTTGTGATGGCGCTTTTTGTGCTATTGTTTCGTATTAGCCAAATACATGAGCATGTGGAATTTTTCGTCTCTTACATGATAATCGAAATAAGGTCCTGGATCTGTACAGTAACCGATATTTTCATTTTGCATGATTTGAAATCCGTTAACTGATAAATTTTCTTCTAAGTATTTTGGATGTAAAATATGCTCATGGGAATTTGGATATAAGGCTGAAATATTTTTCAAGGATTTGGCCGAGTTATCATAATACGAGTATCCACCGACAATTGTTGAACTGTTATGTAAATAGTTTTTTAGAACATGACTTGGGAACTCTGGGTTGAGCAGTGAAAAATCAGTTATTGTAAAACTATCCACAAAAACATCGATGCTAAGCGGTTTCAATGGTAGATTTAAATCGGAATTCAAAATATAAAGGACGCGTGGCTTCGGATTCATACGCTCAATTCTATTTCTCACCTTCTTGAGCATTGCAAGCGAATAGCCACTGAATACATAGTTTGCGCTTGGTTCAAGAACATCGATATATTTAGGTAGTGATACAAAAGCATCAACGTTTGTTTCCACAATTAATTTGTTTTTCAAATCTATATTTTGTAGAACTTTTTGAAATCGAAAATTACTTTTTTCAAATAAGTTAATCATTTTGGGATTGATCTCTTTAATCGTTTCTTTATCGTAAAAATAAGATGGATAAGGAGACGTCTCGTACAAGTTCGCGGTAATGATAATACCCTCCTCGATAGCTGCTTCGTATCCACAGCTACAAGTTAAACTCCCCGTGTGAATGTAGACTTTTTTAATCGTTACATCTTTCATTTCAAGTGGAATGCGGCATTTTGGACAATAGAGAAAATTTACAAAGTCAAGCGGGATTCCTGTAATACTTTCTTCTTTGGATGAAGGCGAGCTAGTTTGAACCGCTTTTTCAATCAATTGGATAGCTTTTGATATGTCTTCTTTTTTCTTGGTTAGCTCGTCCTTTTTATCAATGAGCGAGTTGTTGTAGTAGTCGATATCCTCATGGTCCGAGAAGTTTGTGACACGTTGATATGATAAAATTCGTTGGATTTCTATCAATGAAAAATGAAATTTTTTCAGCTCAGTAATAAAAGCCATGTCGTCGAAACACAATTGGTTCATTTGATACTGAGTGTTTTTTTTGTCTGGTATTAATAATCCTAGTTCAATGTAATAACGAACGGTATCAGTCGTAACATGAAAAAGCTTCGCAAATGTACCAATTTTCATAGATGTACCCCCCAATGAAAAAAGTGGAGTTACTCCACTTTTTTCGCAAAATGAATTCAAAAAACTCTCAAATAGCTATTGACTTGGAGGAAACTCCAAGTCATATTATTAACTCAATAAGTTTGAATATTAAGAATATTTTTGACTGTATTGTAACATACATGTCACGAAAGGAGAAGGATTAGCTATGGATAAGATGGATCATATGGATACACTCTCACTATGGACAGCGACTGCAAACAGATATGACAAAGGAAAACCTCTTGAAGGAAATGAAGAGGCGGATGTTGTCATTATTGGCGCAGGTTTCACAGGTCTCTCTTCTGCATATCATTTGCAAAAGTTAGGGAAGAGTGTCATTGTCCTTGAGCAGGAAACAATCGGATATGGCGCAAGCGGTCGCAACGGCGGGATGGTATTGCCAGGCTATAAGTCAACGATGCAGGAGCTTGCCAAGAAGTATGGTGCCGAAGAGGCGAGGCAGCTTAACGATCTTTCTCTGCTTAGTGTTGAATTAGTTAAAAACATTATTGACGAGCATCAAATCAACTGTAACTTCAGAAAGACAGGTCACATTGTGGCGGCTTACAAAGCCAAGCATTTTGAAGGGTTGAAACTTGAAAGTGAATACTTAAACAAAAATTTTGGATATGACTGTAGCGTGCTTAATCGAAGTCAGTTGCATCAAGAAATTGATTCCCCGCAATATTATGGTTGCTTAGTCGACGACTCGAGTTACTCGTTCCAACCACTGAACTATGCAATTGGTTTGGGAGAAGCAGCTAAATCGATCGGTGCAAAAATCTTTGAGCATTCGAAAGCACTATCTATTGAGTACGGCCGAAATAGTGTGAAAGTTATTACAGAAAAAGGTACTGTTACAGCGAAAGACATTATTGTGGCTACAGATGGTTACTCCGGAAAAATTATGGCTGAATTGAATAAAGGCGTACTGCCAATTTCGGCACGTATTATTGGTACTGAACAGCTGCCAGAATCATTGGTGAATAGCGTCATTCCTAAAGATCGCATGGTTTTTGATACAAGCAGTTTCCTTTACTATTTCAGGCGTACACCAGATAATCGGATCATATTTGGCGGTGGCGATATTCGTCCAAACTTAGGTGATGCTGTTTATCAAAATGTTTACGATGCCATGGTTAAAATAATGCCAAAACTAGAAGGAAGCAAGATTGATTACAGGTGGGGTGGATTTATCGGGGTTACAATTGATACGTTCCCGGTTATCGGTAGAT
The DNA here is from genome assembly GCF_002976445.1 of Bacillus sp. MYb56. Classification (NCBI taxonomy): domain Bacteria; kingdom Bacillati; phylum Bacillota; class Bacilli; order Caryophanales; family Bacillaceae; genus Bacillus; species Bacillus sp. MYb56. The sequence continues at coordinate 16,844 of NZ_PCOH01000005.1, read as the reverse complement.
CCAAAGAAGGCGCATATTTTGCAACGGGTTATACGGGACATGGCGCGTCTCTCTCGACATTGTTTGGTAAGTTATTGGCACAATGGATCGTTACGGGGAGTGCAGGTGGATATCGATTTGAAAAAGAACGCCTTAAATCATTCCCATTCTATAATCAGAAAACGATGCTGGTCAATATAGCACATATTGGTTTCAAACTGGTAGATATTATCGCGTAAAGGAGAGGTGTTTATGAAAATTAACATGTTCATTGACGGGAAATGGGTAGAAGCATTATCGGGTGCTAGACGAAACATTATCAATCCTGCAACCGAAGAGGTTATCGCAATGTCTGCTCATGGATCAGCAGATGATGCGAAGATAGCAATTAAGGCGGCTCGTAAAGCGTTTGATAGCGGGATCTGGTCGGATTTATCGGCTGATGAAAGAGCTGACTATCTATATAAGATTGCAGACCGTCTTGAAGAGAATACAGCTGAAATTGCCCGTTTGGAAACTGCAAATAACGGTAAGGTTCTCCGTGCAACAACCTATGTAGATATTCCTGTATCGATTCAATGCTTCCGCTATTATGCTGACTTGATTAAAGGTATGAAAAAGGAATCTTACACTCGTGATGATGCTTCAGAAACGATTATTATTCATGAACCGATTGGTGTTTGTGGACTTATTGTACCTTGGAATTTCCCGCTTATGTTAGCTGTTTGGCAAATTGCTCCTGCACTTGCCGCAGGGAATACAATTGTAATTAAGCCTGCTGACGTCACTCCTGTAAGCGTATTCAAATTATTTGAAATTATCGAAGAGGTTGGACTTCCGGATGGAGTAGCAAACTTAGTATTGGGACCTGGTTCAAAGGTTGGGAATGAGCTTGCAGAGAGCCATGATGTCGACAAAATTGCCTTTACTGGTGGAACAAAAACAGGTCAAAGTATTATGCGCGCAGCTGCAGGCAATATGAAAAAAATCACACTTGAACTAGGTGGTAAATCTCCACTTATTGTGTTCGACGATGTGGATTTTGAAACCGCAGTCGATAATGCGATGTTTGGTATTTTCCACAACGCTGGGCAAGTTTGTTCAGCTGCATCTCGTTTACTTGTACAAGAGACTATTTATGATAAGTTTGTTGAAAGATTGGCCGAGCGTGCGAACAAAATTGTAGTTGGCAACGGGGAAAGTGAGAATATTGAAATGGGAGCGCTTACAAACGAGTCTCATATGAATGAAGTTTTACATTATATTCAGAGAGGAATCGAAGAAGGTGCAAAATTAGTTTGTGGTGGTAAGCGCTTAACAGAAAATGGGCTCGATCGAGGGTTTTTCATTGCACCAACAATCTTTGCTGATGTAAATGAGAATATGTGTATTGTGAAGGAAGAGATTTTTGGCCCAGTCCTTGTTGTACAGAAATTTAAAGATGAGGAAGATGCCATCCAAAAAGCGAATGATTCTATTTATGGATTAGCCGGTGCTGTATTTACGGAAGATATGGACCTGGCAAAACGTGTCATTAGTAAATTGCGTGCGGGAATTACTTGGATTAATAGTTATCATCTCGCTTATGTGGAAGGTCCTTGGGGAGGGTATAAGCAAAGTGGCATCGGCAGAGCGTTAGGTACTGTTGGACTGGAGCACTTTATGGAAACGAAGCAAATCAATATCCACCAGCATGCAAATCCGGTAGGGTGGTATGCGAATTAATTGAGCAAAACGTGCTATATAAATTATTTATAAGGGGATATGCTCATGAAAATAGTGGACAACGGTCCGTCATCAAAAATAGAGCAACCAGAAGTAATGAATAAGCCGGTGGATGATTCAGTGCTAGGAACCAAAAGTATTCCGTTACTATATTTACGGTTTGCTTTGGCGGGAATTATGGCTAACGTAATTTTAGGAGTTGTATCGGTTGTTGATGGCTATTTCGTCAGTGGCTTTCAGGAGCTGGAAGTCGAAGGGATCGGAATTGGATTTACGGTCATGGTTATTACCCGTATGATTGGTGTTCTTTTAGGTGTGGGAGCCGGAGCGGTCATTTCACTTCGACTGGGGAAAGGGAAAATCGAAGAAGCTAGAAGTATTATGGGACAAACTTTATGGTTTACTCTTTTCCTGTCTTCTTTGTTAGCTATACTTGGGTTGGTCTTTGAAAATGATATTATGATTTTATTCGGAGCAAGTGATGAAGCACTTCCGTATGCGGTGCAATATAGCCGACTGCTATGGATTTCGTTGCCATTAACGATATTGGCCGTTGTATTAAGTATTTTAGCTAATATCGATGAAAAGCCTATATTATCAATGAACAGTTGGTTAGTCGCAGCGGTTGTTGCTGGGACTATGGAATGGATTATGGTAGTGAAGTATGACATGGGGATGATGGGTTCTTCATGGGCTAATACGATTTCGCAATCGATTCCTGTTCTCCTAATCTTTTATTTCTGGTTTGGTAAAACAAAACTTAAGCCAAAAATGAAAGATATGATGATTAATCTCAAGAAGATTGGTGAAGTGGTTTGGACGGGCTTTGCATCTTTCTCGAGTCAGTTCATGATGTTTATTGCAATTATTTTCACCAACAACTTACTGCAAAGCTACGGTGGTGGTCTACACGTTGCAGCTTTCACGATTCAAAACGGTTATATTACAAATCTCCTCGCCTTAGCAGCGCTTGGTGGGATGACAGGGCTTCAACCGATTATTAGTTATAATTACGGTGCGGGCAACCTTGATCGTGTGAAACAAGCAATTAAGATGGGACTCATTTTTACAGTTTCCTTCTTTGTAATCGTGACAGCCATACTAGTCATTTTTGCAGATCCAATTGTGTCATTTTTTTCCGGTGGTAATCCTGAATTGCAAAAACTGGGCATTTGGACGACAGTTGTATTCAATTGTTTGTTTACGCTTAGTGCAGTTAGCCTGCTTATCTCCGGTTATTTCGAATCGCAAGAGAGAAACTGGTCCGCAACGTTTATTAGTGTAAGCAAAATATTGTTGTTCATGTTACCGTTTCTATTTATTTTCCCGAAATTCTGGGGTGTAGAAGGTGTATGGTACGCTGCTCCTGCTGCAGAAATTCCAGGTGTTCTCATTGCCATATACTTTATGAAAAAAGAGTTTAAACGTTTAAAAAATCCAAGTGTTAAGGCAGTAGATTTATAGACTTATTCCTTCAAAATTATCAATACGAAAGAGAGAGGATTGTCATGTTTTTTGCGAAAAAACTTACAGCAGAAGAAGCAGAGCAACTAGGTGCCAACGCATGGGAACCGTGGGTAGGCGAACCGAATAAAGGAACGTGGCATGTAGAAGATCAGGAAGTTTTCTATGTGACAGATGGTGAAGTGTTTATTACTGTTGATGGGGAAAAGTATCATATTACAAAGGACTGGATCGTTTCCTTGGCCAAGGACCTTGTTTGTGAATGGGATTGCCCAGTATTTTTGAAAAAGAATTATAAGATGAACCATGAGATCCATCTGAAATAATGTGAACTGGGGAGTGGACAAATGCTAAGCAGATGACTGCTCCTGCGTATTCAATGAATAAGATTAATAATGTTGAAGAAATGTATGTAAATAAGTTTACATACCGTCAAATGAATGCGCTTTCTTTTTAGGGGCGATAACATAGGACGGTTATCTTAAAATAGGAGGCTTCACCATGGTAGTAATGAAAAATGTACAAACGTTGAAAAATTATATTGGCGGACAATGGATAGAATCCACAAGTAAGCAAGTTGAAGATGTACCAAATCCAGCAACAGGAGAGATTATTGCTCGTGTGCCTCTTTCGACTAAAGAAGATTTAGATAGAGCTGTAGCAACTGCGAAAGAAGCATTCAAAACATGGAGAAAGGTCGCTGTGCCTCGGCGTGCTCGGATTCTATTTCGCTATCAACAGCTATTGATTGAAAACTGGGAAGAGTTAGCTAAACTCGTAACCTTGGAAAACGGAAAAAGTTATAAGGAAGCATACGGTGAAGTGCAGCGGGGGATTGAATGTGTTGAATTTGCCGCAGGCGCACCCACTTTAATGATGGGAGAGCAACTTCCCGATATTGCTACTGGTGTTGAATCAGGGATGTATCGTTATCCGATCGGAGTAATCGCAGGAATAACGCCATTTAACTTTCCGATGATGGTGCCATGCTGGATGTTTCCACTCGCGATTGCATGCGGGAATACATTTGTATTAAAACCATCTGAAAGAACACCGCTATTGGCTAATCGCATAGCTGAACTGTTTAAAGAAGCAGGTCTTCCAGATGGAGTACTAAATATTGTGCATGGTGCACATGACGTCGTTAACGGCATTCTTGACAATGAGGATGTGAAAGCTGTATCTTTCGTTGGTTCTCAACCTGTGGCTGAGTATATATATAAAACAGCAGCAGCTAACGGTAAACGTGTACAAGCTCTTGCAGGGGCAAAAAATCATTCGATCGTATTAAAAGATGCGGACCTTAGTTCTACAGTGAAAGAAATTACAAGTGCTGCCTTCGGTTCAGCTGGTGAACGATGCATGGCAGCGGCTGTTGTTGTCGTGGAAGAAGACGTTGCAGATGAGCTCGTTAATAGACTGCTTCAAGAGGCTAATGCAATTAAGATTGGTAATGGTCTGGAAGAAGGTGTTTTCCTTGGTCCCGTTATTCGTGAAGTACATAAAGAGCGGACACTCGGATACATTCAATCCGGTGTAGAGCAGGGAGCGACACTTATTCGTGACGGACGTGAAGACGATGTAGCAAACAGCCAAGGTTATTTTGTTGGCCCAACGATTTTTGATAACGTGACAGAGGAAATGAAAATCTGGCAAGATGAAATTTTCGCACCGGTTCTTTCTATTGTACGCGTAAAAGACTTGATGGAAGCGATTCATGTTGCTAATGCATCACCATTCGCAAATGGTGCATGTCTGTACACAAATAGCGCGAAAGCTATTCGTGAATTCCGTGAAGAAATTGATGCAGGTATGCTTGGGGTTAATCTTGGAGTTCCTGCTCCAATGGCATTCTTCCCGTTCTCAGGTTATAAGAAATCTTTCTATGGTGATCTCCATGCAAATGGAAAAGATGGCGTAGAATTCTATACTCGCAAGAAAATGCTTACGGCTCGTTATTGAAAGAGTGATGTAAAACCATAAAAAGATAGAATGGAGCTGGTGATTGTGCAAGCGACAGAACAAACACAAAGTTTGAAAAAAACAGATGAAAAGTACCTTTGGCATGCGATGAGAGGAGCAGCCCCTAGTCCAATGAATTTAATTATCACAAAAGCAGAAGGGGCATGGGTGACGGATATTGATGGAAACCGTTATTTAGACGGTATGTCTGGTCTTTGGTGTGTGAATGTTGGATACGGCCGAAAAGAGCTTGCAAGAGCGGCGTTTGAGCAGCTTGAAGAAATGCCGTATTTCCCTCTGACTCAAAGTCATGTTCCTGCTATTAAATTAGCAGAAAAATTGAATGAATGGCTTGATGATGAATACGTTATTTTCTTTTCTAACAGTGGATCGGAAGCGAATGAAACAGCGTTTAAAATTGCTCGTCAATATCATCAACAAAAAGGTGATCATGGACGCTATAAGTTCATTTCACGCTACCGCGCTTATCACGGTAACTCAATGGGAGCTCTTGCAGCAACAGGTCAAGCACAGCGAAAGTATAAATATGAACCATTGGGGCAAGGATTCCTGAATGTAGCACCGCCTGATACGTATCGAAATCCAGAGGATGTTCATACACTGGCAAGTGCTGAGGAAATCGATCGTGTCATGACATGGGAGTTAAGCCAAACAGTAGCCGGTGTGATTATGGAGCCAATCATTACTGGGGGTGGAATTTTAATGCCTCCTGATGGATATATGGAAAAAGTAAAAGAAATTTGCGAGAAGCACGGTGCGTTGCTCATTTGTGATGAAGTTATATGTGGATTTGGACGAACAGGGAAGCCGTTTGGATTTATGAATTATGGCGTCAAACCAGATATCATAACAATGGCAAAAGGTATTACAAGTGCGTATCTTCCTTTGTCAGCAACAGCAGTTAGACGAGAGGTTTATGAGGCATTCGTAGGTAGTGATGATTATGATCGCTTCCGCCATGTAAATACGTTCGGAGGAAATCCTGCTGCTTGCGCTTTAGCTTTGAAGAATTTAGAAATTATGGAGAATGAGAAACTCATTGAACGTTCCAAAGAATTGGGTGAACGACTGTTATATGAGCTAGAGGATGTAAAAGAGCATCCAAACGTAGGGGATGTTCGCGGAAAGGGCCTTCTTTTAGGCATTGAACTAGTGGAAGATAAGCAAACAAAAGAACCGGCTTCCATTGAAAAGATGAACAAAGTCATCAATGCTTGTAAAGAAAAAGGTCTAATTATTGGTAAAAATGGTGACACTGTTGCAGGTTACAATAATATTTTACAGCTTGCTCCTCCATTAAGCATCACAGAGGAAGACTTTACTTTTATCGTTAAAACAATGAAAGAATGTTTATCCCGCATTAACGGGCAGTAAAACTCCCACCTCAAAATGCGGCTGGAGCAAAGAAGTTAGGTGGGAGATCAACTGCCCGTAAAAGCCCGATTGGTTCAACTAATAATCAGTGGGGGATGAACAAAAACCCCCCCACTGATTAAAGTTTCACTTTAGCTCAACTTTAATTAATTATTGATAAATCTTGTTAAAAAGCGGATGAGCCTATTAGGAGATGTAACTTTAAATACTGAATGAATTACTCGAAAAGAGTAATTCCGAAAGGGTTGAGTTTATGAAAGCTGATGTTGTATTGATAAATGGAGAAGTTATTACAGTAGACCAAAAGAATGCAGTAGTCGAAGCTGTCGCAATAAAAGATAATCAAATCGTAGTTGTTGGCTCAAATCAGGAGGTTAAGAGTTTTATAGGAGAAAACACGGATGTAATTGACCTACAAGGGAAAACGCTTCTTCCTGGATTCATTGATTCCCATCTTCACATCATTTCTCATGGACTAAATCAGTTGGCTGTCAGTTGTAAAGCTGAACATATTGATTCTATCGATGCTTTATTAGATGATCTGAAAAAGAAGGCCTTAGAAACGCCAAAAGGTGAATGGATACGTGCTTGGGGCTTTAATGAAACCGCTGTGGAGGAAAAGCGTTATCCAACAATTACTGAGCTGGATGAAATTTCAGTTGAACATCCTATTATTATAACTCGTACTTGTCACCACATAAGCGTGGTGAACAGTAAAGCATTAGAAATTGCGCAAATTAACGAGAACACACCGGATACGAATGGGGGAGTTATTGAAAAGAATCAGGCAGGAAGGCTTACAGGAAAGTTAATTGAAGCAGCAAATATGAGTATGAGTGAGGTTGCAAGTTATACAGAAAGTGAAATGATGAAGGCTGTGAAAATTGCATCAGATCATTTCGTTGCAGCTGGCATAACAAGTATACATGACGCAGGTGGAGATGGACCGGAGAGTTTTCGTTTACTACAACGAGCTGTGAAGAGTAGGGATATTCGTGTCCGAATATATGCAATGATATGTCAAATAAATAACTCTCATGAATTTGTTAATAAAATGGTCGAGGCTGGTGTGGTAACTGGTACCGGGGATGAAAGATTCAAAGTCGGACCAGCTAAATTGTTTACAGATGGAAGTAGCACGGGGCCTACAATTGCAACCCGTAAGTCATATTCAAGTGACCCTAACAATTACGGCATTCTTTATTATAGTGAGGAAGAAATCTATAAGGTTTTAGGTGAAGCGCATAAAAAAGGCTATCAAATCACTGTACATGCACAAGGTGATAAAGCTATTGAAATGTATTTGAATTGTGTAGAAAGGGCGCTAGAGGAATCACCAAGAAAAAATCACCGTCATCGAATCGAGCATGCGGGAATTTCTTCACCAGATTTACAAGAGAGAATGAAAAAACTCGAGATGATTCCTATTCCAAATCCTCCATTTCCATATGAATTCGGAGAGATATATGTAGAGCACTATGGTGATCGTGTTAATCACATGTACGCTGCTCGTGATTTTATTGATCGTGGCATCATTGCAGCAGGTAGTTCGGATGCACCAGTTACTGACTATAATCCTTTATTAGGAATTCATGTTGCTGTCAATAGAAAAACTAAGTCCGGAATAGAGGTTGGTGCTAATCAATCTATAAGCGTAATGGAAGCTATTAAACTGTACACATGGAATGGTGCTTATGCGAGTTTTGAAGAAGAGATAAAAGGAAGCATAGAGGCCGGAAAGTTGGCGGATTTAGTTATATTAAATGACAGCATTTTAAGTGTCAATCCAAACCAAATTAAAGATTTAAAAGTAGAAACAACAATTATTGATGGTGAAATTATCTATCAAAAAGAACAATCAGTGAAAATGTAGCAATAAAAAAACGCCCCTTCAATTGTGAGAATGATTTTAACAATTGAAGGGGCGTTTCAGTTGTTTAGTTGCGCTTTTCAAATCGTATTAATTTTCCGAGAGAATTGAAAGGATATTCGTCTACTAACAAATATTCAGATTATGAACACTAGAAAACGAACACAACCTATCATATAATTGAAAGACTATATTTTAAAATCAATGTTAATATTACCCTCCTATAAGTATTAACATGCGTAATTGAGGTGTTTTCTTTGTTGTTTTATGATCGAATTTCTATAATGGCCCCTCCTGTTCCATAGCTAAGGAAAGTCTATTCATTTCTGAGATTTTCAAAGTTATAGGAGGGTATTAAAAGTGAAAAAAGTCTCAGTACCATCACTTTGGTTAATGATCATTCTGGTGGCATTTCCGCAAATTAGTGAAACAATTTACACACCGTCTTTACCGGATATTTCAAAGGCGTTGCACGTAAGTAATAATGAGGTACAGTTAACGCTTAGTGTTTATTTTGCTGGATTTGCTTTAGGTGTATTTTTTATTGGATGGTTATCAGATATAATTGGTCGTCGCCCAGCAATGTTATTTGGAATTGTAGTATATGGCGCTGGAAGTTTCTTATGCTATATTGCAAATTCTATTGAATTTTTATTGTTTAGTCGTTTTATTCAAGCATTTGGAGCAAGTGCTGGTTCAGTTGTGACACAAACGATTCTTCGTGAAAGTGTAGAGGGGCATAAACGTCATGTTATGTTTGCTCAAATTTCGGCAGTCATTGCTTTTACACCAGCGATAGGTCCACTAATTGGGGGCTTTCTTGATCAAATGTTTGGATTTAAAATAGTATTTTTAAGTTTAGTTGTTATGAGTGTTGGGATTTTGTTATATACGTTTGTTTCTCTTCCGGAAACAAAAACGGAATCAGTAACGGATAAAATAAATGTATTTTCTGTATTAAAACGGTTGATTACAAATCCGAAAGTAGTAACATATGGGTTAATAATTGGAGGAGCGAATGGTGTTTTATTTAGCTACTATGCAGAAGCGCCGTTTATCTTTATTGAATACTTTCAGTTATCGCCTAGTATGTACGGATTTCTAGGAATTGTTGTTGCTTCCGCTTCTATTATTGGGGCGAAAGTTTCAAAGCGGTTACTTGCTACTTATAAACCAGAGAAAATTATATATATCGGTTGTCTTGTAATGACAGGAGGAGCTATCTTCTTAACTGTTATTAATTCATTTGGATCAAATCCAAACATAATATATATGATTGGATTTTTAGTAGCGATGTTTATATTGCTATTAGGAATTGGGGTAGCATTGCCTAACTGTTTAAGTTTAGCATTAGTAGATTTTCAAGATGTCATTGGTACAGCTGGAGCATTGTTTAGCTTAGGCTACTATGTAATTGTAACGATGACAATTTGGGGAATGAGTCAGCTTCATACGGGCTCGTTAATGGTGATGCCGCTTTATTTTCTGGCTATAGTAGTTATCATGATGGTATTTACTAAAGTGTTTATTTTTGGTAAACAAACTTCAAAAACGATTTAAATATGAAATGGTAAAAGAGTCTCATTTTTTAATGAGACTCTTTTATATTTTATGAAAATAACTATAGGTATGAATATGTAATTAATGTTAAAATATAACAAAATTGTATATTTATAGTTTTTAGGGAGGGTAAAAATATGTTAATGAATCTAGTATGCGCTCTACTAATCATTTCCGGACTTATTATAGTTGTAAGAAATACTTTCATTTTAAACCACTATCTTTGTAATTTAATGGCATTCTTTTGTGCTTATATGACAACATCTTCCTACGTATTAGAGCAACTTTCGTTAACAAAAACCATATTGATACTATGTTTGTTGCTGATAACTTTTATTCTTATATACTCACATTTCGAGATTAGAGGGCTCGCTTTTAACGATTATACGGTATTTAATCTAGCTTCTAGCCGAGTGAATATATTAGTGAAAGACGGGTTAACCGAAGCGAACATAGAATTTACATTGGATAAAAATAATATATATTTATCAGGATCTCCTGTTAAAATTCGAATATTGAATAGACCATTACATACAACTAATATTTTATTTAGAAAATGCCCAGAGGGTATAAAGACAAAAATTAAAGGTATTATTAAGGAAAAGATAAAAGCTGAGGAGAAGAGTTTTCCTCTTTCCGGTGTATTGTTGATTGTTTTAAGTGTAGTTATATTTTTCTTAAAGTAGGAGATGGGATAGAGAATTTTTAGTTGTGAGAACGGGATAAATAAGAGATGTAGAAGCTAGTGACTTTGTTGTTTTACTAATATATTAAATTTATGTGAGAGGTGTTAATCGCATGTGTAAGCAATTACGGTACAAACTATAAATAGTGAAGTATATGCGGTATGAAACCGAGGAAGATAGGATCTCCTCGGTTATTTATATTGTAATAATATTTATACCGGAATCATATTGAATAGATGTATTTTATTGTTAATTTAGTTAAAAATTAATCAAACTAATATATAATAATTTACTGAAAAAATAATTGAACTTTTCAGATAAATGAATTAATATGAAGTGAGCAATTTTAAATTTTATAGAAAATAGGAAGATGAGGGGTTTGGGAAATTTTATAAGAGGCAAAATGAGATTTTAGGATAGCTTTAAAGTTAGTCTAAAATGACGTTTGTTTCATCATTTTCAGGGCCGAAAGGAATTAGGGTACACCATCTTACTTTAAATGCGGCTATGAATCATCTAAGAGGGGGAAATGAAGTGGCAAACAAAGAATTGAAACGAGGTTTAGAAGCACGTCATATTCAAATGATTGCTTTAGGCGGAACAATTGGTGTTGGTTTGTTTATGGGGTCAGCCAGCACGATTAAATGGACAGGTCCGTCAGTAATGCTTGCATATGCAATCGCAGGTGTTTTCATCTTCTTTATTATGCGTGCCATGGGAGAAATGTTGTATATGGAGCCAAGCACAGGTTCATTTGCGACATTTGGTCACAAATATATTCATCCGTTAGCTGGTTATATGACAGCGTGGAGTAACTGGTTCCAGTGGGTTATTGTTGGGATGTCAGAGATTATCGCAGTTGGAGCGTATATGAAATATTGGTTCCCAGATTTACCGGCTTGGATACCTGGTATTATCGCGATGGTTATTCTTGGTGCGGCTAACTTAATTTCTGTTAAGTCATTTGGTGAATTTGAATTTTGGTTTGCGATGATTAAAATCGTTACGATTTTATTAATGATTATTGCCGGATTCGGCCTCATTTTCTTCGGAATTGGGAACGGAGGAGAAGCAATCGGTATATCTAATCTTTGGGCAAACGGCGGTTTCTTCACAGGTGGTTTTTCAGGATTTTTCTTTGCGCTATCACTTGTAGTTGGGGCATATCAAGGTGTGGAATTAATCGGGATTACTGCTGGTGAAGCGAAAGATCCGAAGAAGACACTTACTAGAGCAATTCAAAGTACAATTTGGCGTATTCTAATTTTCTATATTGGTGCTATTTTCGTTATTGTAACTGTTTATCCTTGGGATCAATTAAGTTCAATTGGTAGTCCGTTCGTAGCAACTTTTGCGAAAGTTGGTATTACGGCAGCTGCGGGACTTATTAACTTCGTTGTTATTACAGCGGCAATGTCTGGTTGTAACAGTGGTATTTATAGTGCTGGACGTATGCTTTATACACTAGGTGTGAATGGACAAGCACCGAAATACTTTACGAAGATTTCTAATAACGGTGTACCTTTATTCGGTACAGTTGGTGTAATTATCGGTTTAGTGGTTGGTGTTGTTTTAAGTTATATTGCACCAAAAAACTTATTCGTATATGTATATAGTGCAAGTGTACTTCCTGGTATGGTGCCATGGTTTGTTATTTTAATTAGTCAAATTCGTTTTAGAAAAGAAAAGGGAGCAGAGATGAAAGATCATCCATTCAAAATGCCATTTGCTCCTGTAACAAACTATTTAACGATTGCCTTTTTAATTATGGTATTAATCGGTATGTGGTTTAACGATGATACTCGTATTTCACTAATTGTGGGTATTGTTTTCTTAGCTATCGTTACAATTAGTTTCTATGCTTTCGGAATAGGGAAGCGAGCTCCGTTAGACGTTCAAAATGATCAAGAGGTTTCAAGTAAATAAAGATAGTAAAAAAGTCCGATTTCTTATTTAGAAATCGGACTTTTGTTATTAAAATTTCTCTAATACAATCTTCCCAATTGTACGTCCACTTTCAAGTAATGCATGTGCTTTTTTAAGATTTTCTGCATTAATTGGTGTTAACGTATCATTTAAAGTAGTTTGAAGAATACCTTCATCTAATAGCTCGCTTACTTTATTTAATAGTTCGTGCTGCGTACTCATATCACCAGTTTCATACATCGCTTTTGTAAACATAAACTCCCAAACGAATGTAGCACTTTTACTTTTTAAAATCCCCATCTCAAGAGGGTGTTCATTTTCTACGATAGAGCAAATTTTCCCTTGTGGTTTAATGATGTCACCCATCGCGTGCCAATGTTGATCAGTATTGTTTAAGCAGAAGATATAATCTACATCTTTTAGCCCAAATTCTAATATTTGATCTTTTAAAGGTTGGTGATGATTAACTATATAATCGGCACCGAATTTTTCAACCCAGTGTATGGTTTCGTTGCGGGATGCGGTTGCGATTACGTTTAGTCCAGCCCATTTAGCTAACTGAATAGCAATCGAGCCAACACCACCAGCTCCGCCGATAATTAAAATGTTTTTAAATGAATTTTCATCTTTTTTATTATAATCAATCCCTAAACGTTCAAACAAACCTTCCCATGCTGTGATGGCTGTTAAAGGAAGTGCTGCAGATTCAGCATCACTCAAAGTTTTTGGTTTTTTACCAACAATTCTTTCATCAACTAGATGGTATTCACTGTATGTACCTTGCCTTGTAATGCTTCCAGCGTAAAACACTTCATCGCCTTCTTTAAATAACGTACAACTTTCGCCAGTTTGTACGACAACGCCACTAGCATCCCAGCCAAGTATTTTCGCTACATCTTCTTTTTTATCTTTCGGAGATCGAACTTTTGTATCAACTGGATTAACGGAAATAGCGTTAATTTTAACAAGTATATCCCTTCCTGTGGCAACAGGTCTTTCAACTTCAATATCAATTAAACTGTTTTCTTCTTCAATAGGTAAGTATTCATGTAAACCAATTGCTTTCATTTCTATTCCCTCCATTAAAGTAAGAGTTTTTCTCTTTTATTATAGTAGGTAAAGTGTCATTATGTAAAAAAGTTGAGTCCTTTCCATTTTGTTAAAGGCTTGTTTCAGCCTCATTTAGAACTTTGTAACTGGAGAGGAGCCATCGTTTTGATTTTATAAGCGTCGAATGAAAGGTATACTTATTTTTCCAGTGTACCTTGCAATGAACAATACCAAGTGTTATATTATACTTGTAGTTACTTGTTATAAAACAGTACTAAATAATAAACAGTAGTAGATGCCAATTAGAATAGGGTGAATGAATATTGAATGTACAATTTAAAAAAGGAGTTTTAGAACTTTGTGTTCTTGTCTTACTTGATAAGCAAGACCGTTATGGGTATGAATTAGTTCGAAGTATTTCCAATCAAATTGAAATATCAGAAGGGTCTGTTTATCCTTTACTTCGTAGATTAACTAAAGAAGAATATTTTACAACGTATTTACAGGAGTCTTCAGAAGGCCCTTCAAGGAAGTATTATACACTGACGGATAAAGGTAGTACGTATTTGTATCAACTTTTGGAGGAATGGAATGAGTTTTCACAAGGTGTCAATCAATTAATAAAAGAAGGTGTACGTAATGACGAAAAATAAATTTTTACAACAATTAAATGCATCTCTAAAAAGATTATCTGAAAAAGAGCGTACAGATATTTTAAAAGATTATGAAGAACATTTTACTTTCGGATTAGAGGAAGGGAAAAGTGAAGAAGAAATTGTAGCTTCATTAGGTTCTCCAGCTCAAATCGCCAAAGAGTTATTAGCAGATTATCATATTGAGAAAGTAACAGCAAGTGCAACAACAGGAAATGTTTTTCGGGCAATTTGGGCAGTAATTGGATTAGGTTTTTTCAATTTGTTAATCGTGCTTGGACCTGCAATTACATTAGCGGCATTGATTTTTTCAGGATGGGTTCTAGGAATCTCATTTTTAGGTTCACCATTACTTGTTCTAGTTGATACTATTATACATCCAAATACATTCTTGCTATTTAATCTTTTCGTTTCTTTAGCACTTTGTGGACTTGGATATTTCATTGTAATTGCTATGTTATTTTTAACGAAGCTAGCAAAGAATGGATTTGTTCGTTATTTAAAGTTCAATATAGCACTAGTAAAAGGTGGTTTGAAGCATGATAAATAAAAAGAGTCTTTCAATCATTGCAGGTATTATTTTCATTATTGGTATTATCGGGAGTTTATTCACTTATCGTTCAATTGCGGCAGTACCAATTTCAGAAGAAAAGGTCATTAACAATAATAATGTGTTAAGCGTCATTATCGATACGAATAACGTTCGTGTTAACATCAATCCTACAACAGATAGTAACATGAAAGTAAAATTAGATGGCGAAGTTAATCCTAACGTAAAAAGAACATTAGCTATGGGTGAGAAAGATTCGACGCTTCTTATTTCTTACAAAGAAAAACAACAGAGCTGGTTCAATTTTAATATTTCTGAAGTATTGGCGCCATTAACATTAAATGTGTATCTACCCGAAAAACAATATGATTCATTAAAAGTTTCTAATAGTAATGGTTTCGTTTCTATAAAAAAATTAAACACAACGCATTTGAATGCCAATACAAACAATGGACGTGTTGAATTAAGAGAAATCAATTCGCCAAAAATTATCGCGGAAACAAACAATGGAATTATGGATTTCAAAGATATATTGGCACAAAATATTCATGTGAAATCGAACAACGGACGAATAATGCTAGACCATGTTGAAGGTGAAATAGAGGGGCAAACTAAAAATGGAAGTCTTACTCTGAAAACGAATGAACTGGATCGAAATCTCAATTTTACGACTCACAATGGAAAAATTAATATTGAAACCGAAAAAGAACCAACTAATGTTCAATTTAATGTTTCTGTCGACAATGGCAACGCGAATATCCTGAATAAATATAACGGGAATACGGTTATTGGAAAGGGAGAAAATATAATTAAATTAAACACACATAACGGAAATATTACAGTGAAAAAACAATAGCATATTATCTTTTATAATCTCAGCTCTTCACACATATAGAGGAATAATAAATAAGAAAAAGAACCGACTCCTTTTCTCAACATCTAGGTAGTCGGTTCTTTTATATTTAACATTTGTTTAAGTTTGTATCCTTTTCATATTTCAAAATACAAACAGTGGTTTTATTACTCTCGATTCTTAGGAGAGTAACGAATAGTAATTAACGATGTAAGGAGAATTTGTGAATGACTCAAAAATAATAGCTGAAACAACGAAAAGTGAGAAGGAGTTTATTTCTAACAAGAGGAATTCTTTACTGTATTGTTTTATTCAAAACTAAATGTAAAGGTGGATACATAATGACGGTAAAGAAGCTTTATTTCGTACCAGCAGGTCGTTGTATGTTGGATCATTCGTCTGTTAACAGTACATTAACACGAGGGGAATTATTAGACTTACCGGTTTGGTGTTATCTTTTGGAGACTGAAGAAGGACCTATTTTAGTAGATACAGGTATGCCAGAAAGTGCGGTTAATAATGAAGGCCTTTTTAACGGTACATTTGTTGAAGGACATATTTTACCAAAAATGACTGAAGAAGATAGAATCGTGAATATTTTAAAACGCGTTGGTTATGAGCCGGAAGACCTTCTTTATATTATTAGTTCTCACTTACATTTTGATCATGCAGGAGGAAATGGTGCTTTTACAAATACACCGATTATTGTGCAGCGTGCTGAATACGAGGCGGCACAACATAGTGAAGAATATATGAAAGAATGTATCTTGCCAAATTTAAACTACAAAATCATTGAAGGGGATTATGAAGTCGTACCAGGAGTTCAATTATTGTATACACCAGGACATACTCCGGGGCATCAGTCACTATTCATTGAGACAGAGAACTCTGGCCCAGTGTTATTAACGATCGATGCATCGTATACGAAAGAAAATTTTGAAGATGAAGTGCCGTTCGCTGGATTTGATTCGGAATTAGCTTTATCTTCAATTAAACGTTTAAAAGAAGTTGTTAGGAAAGAGAACCCAATTGTTTTCTTTGGACATGATATAGAGCAGGAAAAGAGTTGTAAAGTGTTCCCTGAATATATATAAATAGAAAAAGTCATGGGCCTAGTGAAGTGCACCCCAATTGTTAGACACGGTCTAACAATTGGAGGTGCATTTTTTAT